>CAIYOE010000210.1 GCA_903927775.1 uncultured Micrococcales bacterium
GCAGCGTTAGCCATTTTTCTCTGTCTGCCTATTTTCAATACAATGTCTCCTGCGTTGGCCACAAAGATTAGCCAGAAGTCCGGAATTACAATGCCGGCGGACCAGGTGGTGGGTGGTCCGGTCTCACATTTTGCCACGACCGCGAACACCGGGATATTCGCCCTCGTGCTTTTACTTTTGGTACTGGTGCAAATCATCACAGCCAGATCTGTTAAAAAGTGGAACTTGAAAAAGCAGGGCAGTCGATTTGAGTCACCTGTAGTCGGTGGAACGGCTGACTTGCCAACACCGGAAGACCAGGACCCGATTCAAATCTGGGATGCCCAACGAAAGTAACCGAGGCAATACCGCGGTTTGCCAGGTTGGGTCTTGGTAAGATTTCGTTAGAGATTTAGAAAGGCGAGCATGTCTAACACTGACCCAGGACACGGCAATTCGGTAGCTTCTTGGACCACCGTAATCATCATTATGGTTGCCACCCTTTTGGGGACTTGGTTCTTCTGGGAGAACCAGCCAACCATGGTCTGGGCCTCGGGGGGACTTGTCGTTGTCGGCCTTGTCGCGGGAGCAGTTCTAAAGGCTGCCGGCTACGGGGTTGGCGGCAGTAAGACAAAGGGTCACTAATGCTCGAGGAACTCTTTGCGGGTTCCATTGCAGACTCAGAGGCCAGGCAAGAGCGAATGTCTTTGGCAAGCCTAGAACGGCTAGCCCTCTCAGCTGATTCCGCGCTAGATGCACTCCACGTACTCGCTCCAGCAAGCCAGGTAAAGATTCTCGCCGAAGTAAAGCGTGCGTCCCCATCTAGGGGCGACCTGTCCGAAATCCCGGATCCTGCTGTTTTGGCTCAGATCTATGTTGACAACGGTGCCTCTGCTATCAGCGTGCTAACCGAGGAACGCAAGTTCAAAGGAAGCCTAGATGACCTAAGAGCGGTGCGGGCCAAGGTATCGGTGCCGTTACTACGCAAAGATTTCATCGCCAACGAGTACCAAATCTTAGAGGCTCGGGCAGCCGGAGCGGATATCGTGTTGCTAATCGTGGCAGGCCTAAAGCAGAAGGAACTGCTGCGACTCAAGCGCTTTACAGAGGAACTGGGCATGACGGCGTTCCTAGAAACCCACGATGCCAGCGAGTTAGATCGCGCTCTTGAAGCAGATGGTGCCATGGTAGGAATCAACGCACGCGATTTGAGCACATTCGAAACTGATCGCAATCTATTTGGCAAACTTTCACACCTAATACCGCCAGGTGTTATCAAGGTAGCCGAAAGCGCAGTTCGCACAGCCGATGACGTAGTTCACTACCGAGCTGCCGGAGCCGATGTGGTTTTGGTTGGTGAGGCCCTGGTGATCAATGATCCGGCCCAAATGCTCAGGTCTTTTTTGAGCGGGCACTAGAACCACCCTCGATTAAGCCTGACTCTCAAAACCAAATAAGGTTGTACTCATGACTTCAAGCCCGACCAATCTACGCCAGCAAGATGGCCCCTATTTTGGCGAGTTCGGCGGCCGTTTTGTTCCCGAGTCTCTCATCGCTGCTTTGGATCAACTCGCAGAAACCTATCAAGTTGCCAAAAACGACCCAGAGTTCGCGATCGAGCTTGCTGAGCTACACCGGAGTTATACCGGAAGGCCCTCGATAATCACCGAGGCCAAGCAGTTTGCCGCGACCGCAAATGACAAGGTTCGTATCTTCTTGAAGCGCGAGGATCTAAACCACACAGGTTCGCACAAGATAAACAACGTTTTGGGACAGGCATTAATCACAAAACGAATGGGCAAGAGCCGCATTATTGCCGAAACCGGAGCTGGTCAGCACGGTGTCGCGAGCGCAACTGCTGCAGCCCTGTTCGGGCTAGAGTGCGTGGTTTACATGGGTGAGGTCGACACCGAACGTCAGGCGCTCAACGTAGCCCGAATGCGGTTGCTGGGAGCCGAAGTAGTTCCGGTTAAAACCGGAACGCGCACCCTCAAGGACGCCATTAACGAAGCGCTGCGAGACTGGGTGGCCAACGTGGACACCACCCATTACCTACTGGGTACCGTTGCTGGACCACACCCTTTTCCTACCATGGTTCGCGATTTCCACAGTGTGATAGGAAACGAAGCCCGCCAGCAAATGCTTGACGAGTTTGGATTTTTGCCCACGGTGGTTGCCGCCTGTGTGGGAGGCGGCTCCAACGCAATCGGAATTTTCCACGCCTTCCTAGACGACCAAGACGTAGACCTCTACGGCTTTGAGGCCGCCGGCGACGGACTAGACACCCCGAGGCACGCGGCAACCCTTACCTATGGCAAGTTGGGCGTGTTGCACGGTGCCAAGAGCTACATGTTGCAGGACGAAGACGGCCAGACCATGGACAGCCACAGCATTTCAGCCGGGCTCGACTACCCGGGCGTTGGGCCGGAACACGCCTGGCTTAAGGACTTGGGGCGAGCTAAATACCGCGGCATCAGCGACGCAGAAGCAATGGACGCCATGCTCGTGCTTGCGCGCACCGAAGGCATCATCGCGGCAATCGAAACCTCGCATGCACTAGCAGGGGCGCTCAAACTGTCCAAGGAGCTTCCGGACGGCTCTTCGATTCTGATCAACCTTTCCGGTCGCGGCGACAAGGACATGGAGACCGCCGCGCGGTACTTTGGTTTCCTTCCGGGAGATAACTAATGTCCAAGACCGAGCAGGTACTGAAGGAACGTAAGGCGGCAGGCAAGGGCTCTTTGGTGGGGTACTTCCCGATTGGCTACCCGTCTTTGGAGGAATCCATCGATGCAGCTGTAGCGATGTGCCAAAACGGCGTTGACGTTCTTGAACTAGGGGTTCCATACAGCGATCCAGTCATGGATGGACCTGTGATTCAGGAAGCCACCCTGCACGCACTCGAGAATGGCTTCAAACTAAAGCAAGTATTCGAAGCCGTGAAGGCCGTGACCAGCCGCGTGGACACCCCAGTTTTGGTAATGACTTACTGGAACCCGGTTATCCAGTACGGCGTCGAGCGCTTTGCAAAGGAGCTATCAGAAGCCGGAGGCGCGGGACTAATCACACCGGATTTGATTCCTGACGAAGCTGGGGACTGGCTTTCGGCAAGCGACAAGTACGAGCTCGACAGGGTGTTTCTTTCCGCCCCTACCAGCACTCAGCAGAGAGCACAGGTATCCAGCGACCTAAGTCGAGGCTTTGTGTATGCAGTTTCCACCATGGGCATTACGGGCGCTCGCGAGGAGCTAGACAGCCTGGCGCGCAAGGTAGTAGCCGGCGTAAAGCTTGCCGATGCAAATCAGAACGCATGCGTTGGAATTGGAATTTCAACTGCCGAACAGGTAGCGGAAGTAAATCAGTACTCCGATGGCGCGATTGTTGGTAGCGCCTTCGTGCGTGCCTACGCGCAAGGCGGAGTAGAGGCACTCAAAGTTAAGGTGAACGAGCTAGCATCTCTGCTGGAACGGTAAAACAGGAGAAACCAAGTGAAAAGTATTTTCGCAAGCATCCCATCCCCAGACGCCAACACTTGGCAGTTGGGAATATTTCAGATTCGCTTCTACGCCCTTTTCATTATCCTGGGCATCATCCTCGCGGTGGCTGTCTCGGCTCTTCGCCTAGCTAAGCGCAAGGGAAATGCTGGCCTAGCCATCGACATTGGTCTCTGGGCGATCGTTTTCGGCATTGTTGGTGCGCGTCTTTACCACGTTGCTACTCACCTAAATGACTACTTTGGCACCGGCAAGGATCCCATTAGCGCACTCTACATTTGGCAGGGCGGCCTGGCGATCTACGGGGGTTTGCTTTTTGGAGCGCTCGGAGCCTACATAGGTTGCCGCATTGCAGGAGTCAAATTCTTTGCCTACGCCGACGCGCTGGTTCCAGGACTCCTACTGGCTCAGGCGGTAGGCCGTTGGGGCAACTACTTCAACAACGAACTGTTCGGTATTCCTACCGACCTGCCTTGGGGACTCGAAATAAGTGTTGGCAACCCGGCTAAACCGGTGGGCCTTCCTGACAGCCTCACATACCACCCAACCTTTCTTTATGAGTCGATTTGGAGCCTTCTCGGTATTGCAGTCCTGCTTTGGGCGGAAAAGCGCTTCAACCTTCAGTGGGGGCGCATGTTTGGCGCGTACCTCATGTATTACTCGTTCGGTCGTGTGTTCATCGAAAGCATTCGCCTTGACCCTGCCTACGTGCTCTTCGGCGTTCGCCTAAACGTTTGGTCCGCAGTTGTTGGGTTTGCTATCGGACTTATCGTCTTTGTATTTCAGGGTCAAAAACACACCGGAATCGAATCGACTATCTACCTTCCTGGCCGTGAACCTAAGGTTACGCAAGCGGAATCCGAGGAGGCAGTTGATGAGACTCCTGAGGAGTTCGAATACGACTCGGCTGGGGCGCCTGCCAACGATGCTCTAGAATCAAAGCCTGAATAATTCCTTAGCACAGGAATCTAATCAACCAAATGTAAGTCGCCACAAGCGCAGACTGGCTTTCCAAAAACTTGCGCTTAGCGCTAACTGGGCCAATGACGTCCCCGATCTTTCCTACTTGTGATTGGATTCGGCATGCGCCATATTTCGCCCTTTGAACGCTTTAGCTCGGCACCAGTTGCGTCTGGTCTTTACAATCCTGCCTTCGAGAAGGACGCTTGCGGACTTGCCATGGTGGCAACGCTGCGGGGAACTCCGGGACACGACATTATTGACACCGCCTTGTCGGCGCTAACCAACTTGGAACACCGTGGGGCAGTGGGCTCAGACGCCGGGACCGGAGACGGCGCGGGAATTCTCACGCAGATCCCGGACCGATTTTTGCGAGAGGTAGTCGGATTTGATCTGCCGTCGGCAGGTTACTACGCCGCGGGTCTAGTGTTCCTTCCAACCGATGTCGAAGAGGCAGCACGAGCTAAAGCTGGTTTCGAGAACATAGCGACTCAAGAGCAGTTGACCGTCCTTGGATGGCGTCAGGTACCGGTGCGGCCTGCGGTACTCGGGGACCTTGCGCGTGCGGCAATGCCGATTGTTGAGCAGGTCTTTGTATCACCAGTCGATGGAATCACGGGGCTCGAGTTGGAGCGCCGAGTATTTAGGCTGCGCAAACGCTCCGAGAGAAATCTGGGCATTTACCACCCTTCGTTGTCTAGCCGAACCATGGTTTACAAGGGCATGGTCACCACCTTGCAATTGGAGCCGTTCTACCCGGACCTCAGCGACGAGCGCTTCGAGTCAACTCTGGCACTCGTGCACTCACGTTTCAGCACCAACACCTTCCCTTCGTGGCCCCTGGCTCACCCATTCCGAATGATTGCCCACAACGGGGAGATCAACACGGTCAAGGGAAACCGCAACTGGATGCGCGCACGTGAAGCCCAACTGGAAAGCGCGGAGCTTGGCAACCTCTCCCTGCTAACCCCGATTATCACTCCCGGCGGGTCGGATTCCGCGTCTTTCGACGAGGTACTCGAGCTGTTGTACCTAGGTGGTCGCAGCTTGCCTCACGCCATGATGATGATGATTCCAGAGGCCTGGGAGAACCAGACCGACATCGATGCCGCGCGAAAGAGTTTCTACGACTACCACAGCATGCTCATGGAACCGTGGGACGGCCCAGCAGCGGTTATTTTCACTGATGGTTCGCTGGTGGGAGCAACCCTAGATCGCAACGGACTTCGTCCGGGGCGATACGTGATCACTGACGAGGGCATGGTTATCCTTGCTTCCGAAATAGGTGTGGTAGACATCGACCCAGCACGCATTGTTCGCAAGGGCCGGCTTCAGCCGGGACGAATGTTCATCGCAGACACCGTTTCCGGGCGCCTAATCGACGACGACGAAATCAAGTCGGAAATCGCCGCGCAACAACCTTGGGGCGAGTGGCTAGAAGAAAACCGCATTCACCTCGACGAACTACCCGAGCGCGAGCACATCGCCCACACAGCAAGCAGCGTGAATCGCCGTCAGCGCACCTTTGGGTACACGCAGGAGGAGCTTCGAGTTCTTCTGGCTCCGATGGCTAAGGCTGGTGCTGAGCCACTAGGCGCTATGGGATCTGACACTCCTATTGCGGCCATCAGCTCTCGACCTCGCCTGTTGTTCGACTACTTCGTTCAGCAGTTTGCCCAGGTCACCAACCCACCACTCGATAGCATCCGTGAAGAAGTCGTTACCTCGCTTGGGACAAGCATCGGGCCAGAGCGCAACCTGCTAAGCGCAACTCCGCAGCATGCGCAGCAGATCAGCATCAAGTTTCCAGTTTTGAACAACGACGATGTAGCGAAAATCAAGCACATCGATGAAAAACCTGGTGCCGGTAGCGCCTTCACAGTGGAGGGACTTTACCGAGTCGATGGTGGAGCGGATGGGCTCGCCGCCCGAATCCGCGAGATCTTCGACGAAGTAGACGCCGCTGTTGCCGATGGCGTCAAGTATCTGATCCTCAGCGACCGCGATAGCAATCGCGAGCTCGCTCCAATTCCATCGTTGCTTCTCACCAGCTCGGTTCATCACCACCTGATCCGAACTGGCCGCCGCACCCTGGTTGGCTTGGTCGTCGAAGCCGGAGACGTACGCGAAGTCCACCACGTTGCCGCTCTCATCGGCTACGGTGCAGCTGCAGTGAACCCTTATCTGGCCATGGAATCATGTGAGCAAATGGTCAAGGACGGCATGCTGCCTGGCGTGACCATCGAGAAGGCATCGAAGAACTTGATCAAGGGTCTAGGCAAGGGTGTCCTCAAGATTATGTCCAAGATGGGCATCAGCACCGTTTCGTCTTACGCCGGAGCTCAGGTTTTCGAGGCGATTGGACTTAGCCAGGACTTTGTGGACACCTACTTCACCGGAACCACCAGCCAGCTTGGCGGTATCGGCCTCGAGGTTATCCACGAAGAGAACGCGGCTCGCCACAAGAGTGCCTATCCGGTAGACGAAGTCACCAACGTGCACGAACTTCTTGAGGTTGGTGGCGAATACCAGTGGCGCCGCGAGGGTCCTTCGCACTTGTTCAACCCAGAGACCATTTTCAAGTTGCAACACTCGACCAAGACCAAGTCCATGGAGATCTTCCGAGACTACACCCGCTTGGTAGATGAGCAGACCGAAAACCTCATGACTTTGCGTGGCCTTTTCACGCTGCGCACGGGTGTTCGCCCAGCTGTGAATGTAGATGACGTAGAACCGATCTCCGAAATCGTTAAGCGCTTCAGCACCGGCGCCATGAGTTACGGATCGATAAGCCCAGAGGCGCACGAAACTCTGGCAATCGCCATGAACCGTCTGGGCGCCAAGAGCAACACCGGAGAGGGAGGCGAAGACGTTTCGCGCTTGCTTGACCCGGCTCGCCGTTCTGCAATAAAGCAGGTTGCATCTGGCCGATTCGGCGTTACCAGCATGTACCTGACTCACGCCGATGACATTCAAATCAAGATGGCTCAGGGAGCCAAGCCAGGCGAAGGTGGCCAGTTGCCGCCGAACAAGGTTTACCCTTGGATCGCTCGTATTCGTCACGCAACACCGGGTGTTGGACTAATTTCGCCTCCACCGCACCACGATATCTACTCAATCGAAGACCTAAAGCAGTTGATCTTCGATCTTAAGCGTGCCAACCGTGCCGCCCGAGTTCACGTCAAACTGGTGAGCCAGGTTGGAATCGGTACCGTTGCAGCAGGTGTGGCAAAGGCCAAGGCAGATGTCATTTTGGTCTCGGGACACGATGGCGGCACTGGTGCCAGCCCGTTGAATTCGCTTAAGCATGCTGGCACTCCCTGGGAACTGGGATTGGCTGAGGCCCAACAGACTCTGATGCTTAATGGTCTCCGTGACCGTGTCAGTGTTCAGGTAGACGGCCAGATGAAGACCGGCCGCGATGTGATCATCGCTGCGCTTCTTGGAGCCGAAGAATTCGGATTCGCAACCGCGCCGTTGGTGGTCGAGGGCTGCGTCATGATGCGCGTGTGCCACCTCGACACCTGCCCGGTTGGTGTTGCAACTCAGAACCCAACCCTGCGTTCGCGCTTCACCGGACAGGCCGACCATGTTGTTAACTTCTTTGAGTTCCTAGCTCAAGAAGTGCGCGAATACCTAGCTGCGCTTGGATTTAAGAGCATCGATGAAGCCGTTGGCCAGAGCCAGATGCTGGACATGAACCGCGCGATCAGCCACTGGAAGGCAGACGGCCTGGACCTTAGCCCAATCCTTGCTGGACCAGCATTCCCTCCAACGGAGAGCCGTCGTCGTAGCACCGTTCAGGACCACGAACTAGAAAAGCACTTTGATCACAAGCTGATCTCTGCCGCGGCGGAATCGTTGGCAGCAAGCAAGCCTGTGGTCATCGACCTGCCAATCACCAACGTTGACCAGGCAGTGGGAACAATGCTCGGCAACGAGCTGACCAAACGCTTTGGTGCCGAGGCGCTTCCGGCGGGGACCATAACCGTGAACCTAACCGGTGCTGCCGGTCAGTCTTTCGGTGCCTTTATCCCTCAGGGAATCAAGCTGGTGCTAACCGGAGACTCGAATGACTACGTTGGCAAGGGCCTATCCGGTGGAACCATCGTGGTTAAGCCAAGCGCTAACTCCTCATTCCTAGCCGAAGAGAACATCATCGCTGGAAACGTTATTGGTTATGGCGCCACTAGCGGAAACCTATTCCTACGCGGAATTGTGGGCGAACGTTTCCTAGTGCGCAACTCTGGAGTTTCTGCTGTAGTTGAGGGCGTTGGAGATCACGCACTCGAGTACATGACCGGTGGTGTGGCAGTGATTCTTGGCCAGACCGGTCGCAACCTGGGCGCTGGAATGTCTGGTGGTGTCGCCTACGTCTATAGGTTGCGGGCGGATCGTCTCAACCACGAGGCACTCGAGGCAGGCGAGTTGCACATCGGTGCACTTGAAAACCACGATGCCAACAAGCTCAAGTCGCTTTTGGAGCAACACCTGGCCGAGACCGGTTCCGCCGTTGCGGCGCGAGTACTGGGCGATTGGGATTCCGAGTTAGCGAACTTTGTCCGAGTGCTGCCGCGCGACTACGCGGCTGTACTTTCTATCCGTGAAAAGGCCATGGCCGGGGGAGTAGACCCAGACAGCGATGGCGTTTGGGAGCAGATTTTGGAGGTGACCCGTGGCTGATCCAAGAGGATTCCTAAAGGTAACTCAGCGCGAGACGGCTAAGCGTCGTCCGGTTGACATTCGCATCCAGGACTGGAAAGAGGTCTACGAGACGCGCGACCAGGCCAAGGTTCGCGAACAAGCTAGCCGCTGCATGGACTGCGGTATTCCGTTTTGCCACCAGGGTTGCCCGCTAGGCAACCTGATCCCCGAGTGGAACGACCTGGTTTGGCGCGACCAAGGCAAGGCCGCCATCGAGCGCCTGCACGCAACCAATAACTTCCCGGAGTTCACCGGGCGTCTTTGCCCAGCTCCTTGCGAAGCAGCCTGCGTTCTGGGCATCAACCAGCCAGCCGTGACCATCAAAGAGGTAGAGGTTTCTATCATCGATGACGCTTTCGACAAGGGTTGGGTTGTCGGCCACGCCCCGGAGCGAATGACCGGTAAGACCGTAGCAGTCGTTGGTTCAGGACCTGCTGGTCTGGCGGCAGCGCAGCAGTTGGCGCGCGCAGGGCACACCGTTGCCGTATACGAGCGCGACGACCGCATTGGTGGTCTGCTTCGATACGGCATCCCAGATTTCAAGATGGAAAAGCAGCACATCGACCGCCGCCTTGCCCAGCTCGAAGCCGAGGGTGTTCGATTCCGGGCGGGTGTCAACATTGGTACCGACATCACCTGGGAAGAGCTGAGAAGCCGCTACGACGCTGTCTTGGTAGCAACGGGAGCAACGAAGCCTCGCGACCTGAACATCCCTGGGCGCGACCTTGCCGGCGTTCACTTTGCCATGGAATATCTGACCCAAGGCAACAGGGTTGTGGCCGGCGACAAGATCCAGAATCAGCTGCACGCCGACGGCAAGAACGTAATCATTCTTGGTGGTGGCGACACGGGTGCAGACTGCCTTGGTACCGCTACACGCCAAGGCGCACTGAGCGTTACTACTTTGGCGATTGGCAAGCAGCCGCCTAGCGATCGCCCAACCGGTCAACCATGGCCAACCTTTCCAACCCTGTTCGAGGTTCCTTCGGCTCATGAGGAATTTGGTGAGCGCAAGTACCTGGCCAGCACGGTCGAATTCGTTGGAGAAAACGGCGTTCTCAGCGGTATCAGGGTGGCGGAAACCGAATTTGTAGAAGGCAAGAGAGTGCCAAAGGCCGGCACCGAGCAGATATTGCCAGCCGACCTGGTTCTGCTAGCGCTGGGATTCACCGGACTAGAGGCAGATGAAATTCAGGCGCAATCCGGTGCTGAGTTGGATAACTTCGGTAATCTAGGACGCGATGCAAAGTACGCGACCAACGTCGATGGCGTATTCGTAGCTGGCGACGCCGGCCGCGGACAGAGCCTGATCGTATGGGCAATCGCCGAAGGCCGTGCAGCGGCAGCTGCCATCGATGAATATCTCGAAGGAACCACGGAGCTTCCATTCCCAGTGAAGCCAACCGACAAACCACTTTCGATTTACTCCTAAATCGAGAAAAACCATGGAGCCCGGATTCGCCGTGCTCCGGAAGACAGGAACAAATGAGACGCGCCAAGATTGTTGCGACCCTAGGTCCAGCTACCTCTAGCTACGAGAACATTCGTGCCATCATCGAGGCCGGTGTGGACGTGGCTCGCATGAACCTCAGCCACGGTAGCTACGACGTGCACGAAGAGATTTATCACACCGTTCGTAAGGCTGCCGCAGACGCGGGCAAGTCGGTTGGAATCTTCGTTGACCTGCAAGGTCCAAAAATTCGGCTGGGCAAGTTCTCGGATGGGCCTCACTACCTGAACAAGGGTGATGTGTTCAAGATAACCATCGAAGACATCATGGGAACCAAGGACATTTGCGGCACCACATTTAAGGGCCTTTGCGGCGACGTGAAGCCAGGCGACCTACTTCTTATCGATGACGGCAAAGTGACCCTGCGCGCCACCGAAGTCACCGACACCACAGTAACCACCGTGTGCGAGGTGCCGGGTAACGTATCGAACAACAAGGGAATAAACCTGCCGGGTGTAGCAGTAAACGTTCCTGCACTGTCAGAGAAAGACGAGGCAGACCTTCGCTGGGCTATCAAGCTGGGCGCCGACATGATTGCACTATCGTTCGTGCGAGACGCTAGCGACATCGTGCGCGTTCACGAAATCATGAACGAAGAAGGCAAGTTCCTTCCGACCATCGCCAAAATTGAAAAGCCGCAGGCAGTTGAAGCGCTAGAGGAAATCATCGATGCATTCGACGGAATCATGGTTGCCCGTGGCGACCTAGGTGTTGAGCTTCCACTTGAGCAGGTCCCTCTAGTTCAGAAGCGCGCGGTTGAGCTAAGCCGTCGTTGGGCAAAGCCGGTTATCGTCGCAACTCAGATGCTCGAGAGCATGATTGAGTCGCCACGCCCAACTCGCGCTGAGGCCTCCGACGTAGCTAACGCAATCCTTGATGGCGCAGACGCGGTCATGCTTTCGGGCGAGACCAGCGTGGGTGCCTGGCCGGTTATTACCGTTGAAACCATGGCACGTATCGTTCAGAGCACCGAGGAAAACGGTATCGACCGCATCCCAGCACTCGGTACTCGACCTCACACCCACTCGGGTGCGGTTTCGCTAGCTGCCGTTGAAATCGCCGAGCTTCTAGGTTGCAAGTACGTTTGTGTCTTCACCGAGTCTGGTGACTCGTTCCGTCGTGTCTCGCGTCTGCGTTCGAGTGTTCCGCTATTGGCATTCACCCCTTCTGAGGTAACCCAGCGTCGCCTTTCGCTTTCGTGGGGAAGCAAAACCATGTTGGTAGCTCCAGTGACCCACACCGATGAAATGATGAAGCAGGTCGATGAGCTCATGTTGGCCAGCGGTTTGGTCAAGGTTGGCGATGAGGTCGTAGTAGTTGCGGGCACCCCTCCAGGTGTTCCAGGATCCACCAACTCGCTGCGCGTACTGCGCGTTGGCGATGCGGTAAACGCCTAGTCAAATCTCAGGTTTAGGGCTCCCGACTTTTGTCGGGGGCCCTTCGCTCTATTCCTGCAGCGAATGAAAAAGCACCTCGATTTTCATCGGGGTGCTTTTTGTTTTGGTGCCGAAGGCGGGACTCGAACCCGCACGTCTTTCGACAAAGCATTTTGAGTGCTCCGCGTCTGCCATTTCGCCACTTCGGCCTGAGTAACTTCAAAAGTTTACCCTATGGTTTCCACACCGAGGAATCGTGTTTTCCAATAAAGTTGAGCGCATGTCAGAAGAAATTTCAGCAAAGCGCATTCTTGTCGCCGAAGACGAGGCGCTGATCCGTATGGACATCGTGGAATCGCTTACCGAGTTTGGCTACGAGGTTGTGGCACAGGCGGCCGATGGCGAAGAGGCTGTTGCCATGGCGATTCTTCACAAACCAGACATCTGCATCATGGATGTAAAGATGCCCAAACTAGATGGCATCTCGGCCGCCGAAAAGATCGCCGAATTGAAGATTCCTGTGGTTCTTCTTACTGCCTTCAGCCAAAAGGAGCTTGTCACTCGCGCCAGCGAGGCAGGCGCGATGTCCTACATAGTCAAGCCGTTTAGTCCCTCTGATCTGCTTCCCGCAATCGAAATCGCGCTGAGCCGTCACGAACAAATTGTCGCTCTAGAGACCGAGATTAGCGACCTGAATGAGCGCTTCGAGACTCGTAAACTCATGGACCGTGCCAAGGGGCTATTGAACGAGAAAATGCACCTGGCAGAACCCGAGGCATTCCGCTGGATTCAAAAGGCATCGATGGATCGTCGCCTGACTATGCAGGAAGTTGCCAAAACTGTCATTGAGCAGTTGGGCGCTAACAAGCCGCCTTCAACAACGGACCAAACCATGGGCTAGAAAAACCGCGCTCAGGCGCTGTTTTTGCTTTTTAGCGGCTACGGATCAGGTTCGTGATTCGCACCGTGGAAAGCCGCCTACCGGCTTCGTCGGTGATCACGATCTCGTGCAGGGTTAGGGTTTTGCCCAGGTTCAGTGCGGTACACACAGCTGTGACTGTTCCCGATTTCGCAGAGCCCGAGTGCGACGCGTTGACTTCGATGCCGACGGCGTATCCACTGGGTGCTGCCCAAACATTAGCGGCGAACGACCCTAGCGATTCTCCTAGAACCACGTATGCTCCGCCGTGGACCAAACCCAGAGGTTGAGTGTTCCCCTCGACCGGCATGGTTGCTACAGCGCGTTCTGCACTGAGCTCTAGAAGTCGGATTCCCATGCGATCGGCTAAAGCCCCCATCTGGCGGTCTTTCCACAACTCTGCGGCTTGCGGGCTAAGGACAGGTTCGTTCATGGTTTGGCACTCCAAAAAAGGTGGGAGGTTCAGGCTAGGCTTGCCAGCATGAACGCTACAAAAAAGCCTACTCTGCTGCTCATCGATGGCCACTCTCTGGCCTTCCGTGCGTTCTATGCACTAAGTCCAGATTCTTTCAAAACCCCAGATGGCCA
>CAIYOE010000211.1 GCA_903927775.1 uncultured Micrococcales bacterium
ACGCCACCTGCAAGTTCGCAGTTTCCAGATGTACTGAGGCCTGCTAGCGCAACCGCCAACCCTCCTTCGGCTGCTGCCTGAGACTGGACGTCTGCTTTGGTACTGGAAGAAAAGCTAAACGCAGACGCCAACACCGATGCAATGAGCAACGCAACCAGCAAGCCGGCTGCCATGACGCCGACAACAGCTATCAGCACTGAGCCGCGCTGGTTTCTATTAGCGACAGTGACCTTGGCTTTTATCCTGCTTAGAAACATGGTGCGCTCACCCAAGACCCACCACGGGCAGAAACACTGGACTGAACATTGACCTTGGCATCGTTTTGCTTGCTGGCTGTAAAGGCAAAAGAGAGCCTTGAGCCAGCAACTGAAAACATGGTTCCGGTTTGGGCCGTGGTTAGGCCGGAACCCAAGAGCGTCCAAGCCAAAAGTTGCGCGCTAGTTGGTACCGCGATTGCGGACACCGAACGTTGGTAGCGAAGACTGCCACCCGATGTAGCGCTGAAATAGAAGGCCATGCATATCCAGCTTGCCGAAGGCCCGGCTTGACCGGATCGAACCAATACTATTTGGTCGGTAGCGTTGACCTGAGTTAGTTGGATTGCTGTTGCATTCCGAACACTAGATTCCACTGTTTGAGAGATCAACTGTGCCTGCTGCCCGGATGTGCTGGAGTTAATGACCTTGTTTTGGACGGTCAAAATGTTAATCAAAAGAGTGCCGAGGACGACAGCAATCAACAAGAAAAGCCCCACGTAAACTAACAACTCGACCAAACTGAATCCAGAATCAGCTTTGGAATTTTGCTTTTTGATCGCGGCCATGTCAGTTAGCGCTCTGTATGAAAACTAGTGTGGAAGCCGAAACTAAAACCGCGCTGGTGTCGGTTCGGAGCACAGATACCGAGTACGAAACAGTTCCAGGATAGGTGGCAGGACAACCACCAAGGGATTGAGACACTCTAAGAACCGCGCCACTGGTGTCGGTGAAATCTGGCACCGATGCCGCCGCAAATGCGCTAACGGACGCGCAACTTGCCGACTGCAGTCGAACCTGGTCCAATCGACTGGCCAAAATGTGCGTTGCCGAAGTCAGAACCGCGTTAGCCGCCGACTGCTTCAAGCCGGCGATAAGTGCAGGAGCGAGTGCCAGTGATAGCAGAGCCAGCACAAACATCGAGACCACAACCTCCACCAAACTGAAGCCAGAATCCGAATCGAGCTTTACCAAGCGAACACCATGACTGGGGCGCCTGGGGCAAAAGGATTTCATTGCTATGGGCAGGCGCCTGCGACGACTTCGCTAGTATCTGAAACGCGAAATACGTTTCCCGTGCCAGAAACGGCTGATACGCAGAAAAGTGTTGTTGGGTTCGCCTTGATGGTCACTGTTACTCCGGCAGTTTGCACGAACCCAAAAGGAACTATTTGCGCCGTAGTGGTGGCGTAAACACCTGAGTTTGAGAGCGCATAAGAGATCATCGCCACTTTTGCGTTGGCAAGGTCTGACTTGGCCGCGGCATCCTTGGCTTGGGCCTGCTGTCCCAGGAACAGTGGAATGGCGATAGCCGAAAGAATTCCGATGATCAACACAACCACCAAAAGCTCAACGAGCGAAAAACCATTGTCTCGACTTTTGTTATCGCGAGTCCTGCGGATTATCTGGCTTTCATTCATGTTTTACCCCTTGCCCCTTGTTGGCCGAACCGGCCTTGTGCCTTTAACCTACTCCTGTTGTTGTTCGAACACACACTAATTCGGTTATTTGCTACCTGATCACATTGAAGATAGTAAAGAGCGGTAGGTAGAGGGTAATAATCAGCGAACCAATGATTAGGCCGATAAAGGCGATCATCAAAGGTTCGATCAGTGCGGTTAGCTGCAAAGTTGTCGCCTCGATTTCTGAATCATAGAAATCTGCAATTTGCCCGAGCATTACCTCTAAAGATCCAGCATCTTCGCCAACCGCGATCATTTCGGCAACCATGGTTGGAAATACTCGCTCATTGCTCAGTGGCTGAGAGACTGATGTTCCCAAACGGACCGACTCCTGCACCCTAAGAATGGCTTGCTCAACCAAGTAGTTGCCCGAAGTCTTGCCAACTACCCCCAAGGCCTGCATGATGGGCACTCCGGCTTTCACCATGCTGGCAAAGTTGCGTGAAAAACGTGCGACGGCTATTTTCCGGAATAGTGTGCCGAAAACCGGAATTCGAAGCTTCAGTGGGTCAACAAGTTTACGAATCCAAGTGGCGTCCTTGTTTTTGGACCACCAAAAGTTGAAGAAAACAGCAAATATCACTAAAAACGGCGATGCCCAAGTGATTATTGGCGAAAAATTTACCAGGAGCTGAGTTGGCCAAGGCAAGGCTCCTCCCAGATTCTTGAACATGTTCTGAAAAATGGGAACGATAAAAATCATCATGGCAATGACGCCGATTATTGCGATGATCAACACCACAACCGGGTAGGTCATCGCCGACTTTATAGATGCCTTGAGTTTGGCGTCTGCCTTAAAAAAATCAGCGACCGAATCCAACGCCGCATCAATAAAACCACCGGTTTCGCCTGCCTTGATGAGGCTGGTCATGAGCACCGGGAAAATATGCGGCTTGCGCTCCAGAGCCATAGACAGGGGGACCCCCGATTGAACGTCTAGCTTTACGTCTGACAGGGCTCGCGACAGCGCTGGGTTCTCGGTCTGGTTGACCAAAATGGTGAGGACCTTTACCAATGGAAGCCCGGCGGCAACCATGGTAGCCATTTGCTTAGTGGTAACCGCTAGGTCTTTTGACGAAATCTTATGGGGCAACGACGGCAAGGTTAGCTGCCTCTGCAACTGAGACGAACCGGAAACCTCAAATATCTTTATTGGGCTGAGGCCACGGTTTTTTAGCGAGGCTAAAACGGTAGCCTGGGACTCCGAAGCAACCCTGCCTGTGACCACTTTTCCGGCATCGTTTCTTGCGGAATATCCATAATCGATCAGCTTTGCCACTTATTGTCCGCCCTCTGGCGCCTGTGAACCTGCCCGCTCAGAATAGGTTTCCTGGCGACTTTGAAAGCTATTCTCGCTACCGACCAGCGCCATAAAAGCCTGGCGGTCGTGCGCACGATCAAATGCAGCTTCTATGTTGACTTTACGCTGTTCCACAAGTTGGGCCAACCCCTGGTCCATAGTCTGCATGCCCTGGTCTCGACTTGCCATCAAAACCGAGGGGATCTGGAAAGTCTTGTTCTCGCGAATCAGATTGGCAATTGCCGGGGTGACCACCATCACCTCAGTTGCTACTACTCGCCCCTTACCGCTTGCGTGAGGTAACAATACCTGACTGATAATCCCTTTTAGACATAGGGACAACTGTATTCGCACCTGCTCCTGCTGGCCAGCCGGAAAAACATCGACTATTCGGTCGATGGTCTGCGGCGCGTCTTGCGTATGAAGCGTTGCGAATACCAGATGCCCTGTCTCGGCCGCGGTGATAGCAGAAGCTATGGTTTCGAAGTCTCTCAGTTCGCCAATCAAAATGACATCGGGGTCTTGCCTAAGAACATGCTTGAGTGCGTCTGAAAAACTATGGGTGTCGAGTCCGATCTCGCGTTGTTCGACAACCGATTTTGCGTTCACATGCACAAACTCAATCGGGTCCTCGACTGTAATAATGTGCTCGGCACGATTTTTATTGATTAGGTCGATCATTGATGCCAGCGTGGTCGACTTACCTGACCCGGTTGGCCCAGTAACCAATACCAAACCTCTTGGTAGGTCGGTGAACTCCGCTACTCGCGTGGGAACACCAAGTTGTTCCAGAGTCAAAATATTTCCCGAAATAACTCTGATAGCCACGGCTATTTTTCCTTTTTGGAAATAGAGGTTTACTCGGAACCGTAAATTATCAGTGAACCCAACAGAGAAATCTAGCTCTAAATCGCGCTCAAAACGTTCACGCATGTCAGTCGAAATCAGCGAGAAAACGGCTTTCTTAATCTCTGCACTAGACCAAACTCCGGCTTCGGGTAGGTCCATTAAGTCTCCGTCAACCCGAATCTTAGGAATCGCATCTGAAATCAAATGAAGGTCAGAGGCACGAAGCCTTACCAAGGTGGAAAAAATCTGCCCGAGAGGTGAACTCTGAGAGCCTTCGATGAACTGTTCCATAATTAGGCCACCACTCTGAGGACTTCTTCGATGCTGGTGAGGCCCGCCTTGATTTTTTGGAAACCATCGGAACGCAAGGTCACCATGCCCTCTTGGATTGCCAGATTCATAATGTCTGTGCTGGTCTGGCGGTTAAGAATCAGTTGCTCAATGCCCTCTGAAATAGGCATAACCTCCTGAATAGCCAGACGGCCTCGATAACCAGTTTGAGAGCAACGGTTGCAACCCTCCGGCTTGAAAAAACTGCCTTCTAGGTCTTTGGTTGTGGATCCAAAGCCAGCCGATTTTAGGTGGTCCTCATTTGGCTGGTAGGCAACCTTGCACTCGTCGCACAATCGCCTCGCCAGTCGCTGTGCCATTACGCACTCCAATGAAGACGCGATCAAAAATGGCTCGATACCCAGTTCTATTAGTCGGGTAACTGCACTCGGAGCGTCGTTGGTGTGGAGGGTAGAAAGCACAAGGTGACCCGTCAAAGCGGCCTCAATAGCAATCTGCGCCGTTTCTCGGTCGCGAATTTCTCCGATCATGAGGATATTCGGGTCGGCTCGCAATATCGATCGCAATGCCGTAGCAAAAGTCAGGTTTGCTTTGGCATTGACCTGAATCTGGTTGATTCCATCCATGCGGTATTCAATTGGGTCCTCAACGGTAATAACGTTCACCTCAGGCCCGGACACGATTGCCAAGCTAGCGTAAAGAGTGGTGGTCTTTCCCGAGCCGGTTGGACCGGTAACCAGAGTCATACCCCAAGGCCGCTTGACTGCAGATTCAAAAGCCTTTAGGTTCTGGGAGCTCAAACCGAGTTCCTGAAACGACATGTTTGTGGTCCGGCTGTCCAAAATACGTAGAACCAACTTCTCGCCCCAGACCGTTGGCAAACTTGCCACACGAATATCCCTGGCCTCGGTACCCGCGTTGAAAGTCATGCGACCGTCTTGCGGCAATCGGCGCTCAGAGATATCCATCTCGGCCATCACCTTGATACGTGACAGGATTTCGGCCTGGATGCTCGTTGGGTCACGTTGTACTTCGTGAAGCACGCCATCGATGCGAAAGCGAATCCGCAAATAGTTTTCGCACGGCTCAATGTGAATATCCGAGGCTCGATCTTGGATGGCCTGCGAAATGAGGAGGTTAACAAAACGCACAATGGGCGCATTCTGCTGAATGTCCTTGTCTAACTCAGGGGCGGCGTCGGAGCGATGCCCAAGTTCGATTTCGTTGCTGAGAGTGTGCAGCTCGGCGTCTGAGCGCAAATACATATTTATCGCAGCCAAGATTTCTTCTTTGGCGGCAACTACCGGATGAATCACCATTTTGGTGAAAGCACGCACGTCGTCGACGGCAACAATATTGGCCGGATCGGCAAGCGCAACTGTTAGATCATTACCTTTTTGCTCCAAAGGCAAAATTGCATTTTGACGACAAAGTTCTGCAGGCACCAGGGCTATGGTGGTCCGGTTGACCGGGTAATCCTTGATGCGAGCAAACGGCATATTGGCTCTAGCCGCAATGGCCTGAGCCAGATCAACCCCGGTTATCGAACCAAGATCGACCAATTTTTGGGCCACCTGGTCGTCTGTGGTTTGGCCTTTGGCGGCTTCGGCAATTTGCTCTGCAGAAACCAGTTGATGCGCTTCGAGGTACTCCGTTAGCAGAGCCATTGCCTAGTTACCCATTCCATTTATTTTGGGTGAGTCAACGGCGCCGGCCGTTACACCCCAAGAGTCCAAAATCTTTGTGTAGGTTCCGTCTTGCATGACTTTTTTGATCGCAAGCTTTAACGCAAGACGCAGCCCGCTGCCCTTTTTGACTGGGATTCCGTAATCCAAGGTCGAATAGGTTTTACCAACCGCGGTTAACTGACCCGCTGATTCTTTAATGGCAAAGAGCGAGACAGGTGAGTCGGCCGCAAAAGCACTTACCCTGCCCAAACGCAACGCGTCTGTGGCATCTGTTTGAAGAACATACTGCTTGATCTCGATTGCAGGTTTATTTTGCGCCACGCAGGCAGCTGACTTGGCTGGAAGGTCCGTGTCTGATTCAAAAGTGCCTTTTTGAGCAGCGATGGCAAGGCCGCAGGCATTAGAGATATCGAGACTCGGCTCTCCTGTTTTTTGCACCCAAAGGATTCCTGCCGAGTAATAGTCAACCAGGTCGACCAGTTTTTGACGCTCGGCAGTGTCGAAAAATGAAGAAAGGCCCATATCCAAGTTGCCGGCTTGCACCGCTGGGATGATTGTGTCGAAAGAGACCTGGTGATATTCAAGATTTACACCCAACCTCAAGCTGATTGCGTGCATTAGCTCGACTTCCCAGCCAACCGGGTTACCGCCTGCGTCTAGAAACTCGTTAGGTGGGTAACTGGTGTCGATTCCTACTCGCAACTTTCCAGAAGCAATTACGCTTTTGGGTAATGCCTTCCTGGCCACAGGGTCTACGAATGAAACCCCGCCGGTGGGAGTGTTGTTTGGAGAGGGAGAGGACGACGCGCAGCCCGAGACGACCGTGGCCAATATCATTAAAACTGCTGCAGCTTTTAGTTTTGCAAACATTGGCACACCATCCCTGAAACACCGTTCGGTAAAGGGAACCCAATCGCACCCCTCAATCGCAACACTACTCCAACCGGAACCAGCGCACGCGCCATTTCTTCTTGGCCCTAGCCCAGTGGGATGAGTTTGAAAAAGTCCACATCGATTCCCGCTTGGCCGGCCGACAAGTTATGACTGTTGCTAAGGCGAATTTGGTGGTCGCCAAACTCAAAAAAGTGGGTTCCGATTCGCATTTCAACCCAGTTGCCTTGAGTGTTTGGAAAAACAGTTCCTCGGTTTATGTACTGGTCATAACTTTGGTTCTGATTGCCGTCATAGAAAAGGTGCCTTCCCGCCACCACTCTGGCCACGTGATCTTGGGTGGAACGGTAACGAACCCAGATCTCGTATTCACGGGGCAAGCCAACCTGGAGCAAAACGCTCACTCCGTATTCCTGCTTCACCAAACCGGTCACGTAGCCGTGGCCGGAGCTGCCGTGGCCGTTTGCCACTCTGGTTCCAAACAACCTGCCTCCGGCTCCTTCAGCGGCAGCCGCATCCAGGCACACAACAACGTGAGTGGATCCCGGAACTTCACGCGCGATAATCGACTCAGCTGGAATGATTGGCTTAATCCGCCCGTCGCTGGCATAACTGAGACGGTCCATCATCAATGACCTGGCTGTCTGGGTTCCGGATACCCAACCGGAGTGATAGAAAGCGAACCACTCTCCATTGAACTCAACGACCGAACCGTGAATGGTTCCGCTGTTGCCGGGGTATTCATCGATGTAAACACCCAGGTCTCGGTATGGGCCCAATGGTGTTTCAGCCACCGCGTGACACATGCGCTGCGGCCATTTCTCGTTATCGAGGGCCGGGTAAGTCAAGTAGTACTTATCGTTAGCCTTGTGCAGGAACGGCCCTTCGTAGCCACCGATTTGATCGCTCAGGTTTCGAATGGTCTGGGGCTTAATACTTTTCAGGTCGGCGTTTAACTCGCCAATCAAAATTGCCCCGCGCCCACCCCAAACTAGATACGGGGTGTCGCCATCGATGAAAAGCGAGGGATCCTGACCCCATTCCACACCATGGATAGTCCCTAGGTTTGTGAATGGCCCCTCCGGGCGATCGCTCACCGCCAGCCCCGTCTTGAAGGTGCTGGACTCGCGCTCGATAGCGCAGAACACCAGATAATACTTGCCCTGCCAGTAGTTAGCATCGATGGCCCACATGTGGCTGATGGCCCAATTGACTTGGTCCAGGTGCAGAATGCGGCCGTGATCAACCCAGTTCACCAGGTCGCTGGTACTTAGCGCGTGGTAGCAACTCATGGTGTCGTAACTGTTGGTGTAGGGCTCGTCGTAGGACACGTAGAGATAGAGCCGGTCGCCAAAAACGTGCGCCGATGGGTCGGCCGCAAAAATGTGATTGGTAAGCAGACTGCTCATTTTTACCGCCGATGCTGGTTGTATCTGAGAGGAACTAGGCAAAAAGATCTGCGCCGGAGCGCACGTACAGCGGCAGGCTGTCAAACCCGTGGGTTTCGGTAATCCAGCGACCACCTGCAACTACTTGGCCTGTCCAGTAGTTGGTCCAGTCACCTGCCGGAAGGTAAAACTCCACCGTGCCGTGTGCATTGAAAACCGGAGCCACCAGTAAATCTGCGCCGAACATGTACTGCTGATCCAGGAACCAGCAGGTGCGGTCCTGCGGAAACTCGAGCAGCATGGCACGCATCATGGGTGTTCCATTTTGGTTCGCGTCTTTGGCAGTGCGCAAAATGTATGGCATTAGCTTTTGTTTCAGCGCAACAAATTTGCGGGTAACGGCTACCGCTTCTTCGTCGAAGGCCCAGGGCACCCGAACCGATTCGTTGCCATGTAGGCGGCTGTGAGAACTTAGTAGCCCAAAGGCCAGCCAGCGCTTGAAAACTGCAGGATCTGGGTTGCCCTCGAATCCACCGATGTCGTGGCTCCAATAGCCGAATCCGCAGAGCCCGAGGCTGAGCCCACCACGAAGGCTTTCCGCCATGGACTCGAAACTGCTGGTGTTGTCGCCGCCCCAGTGCACCGGCATGGTCTGGCCGCCCACGGTGGCGCTACGCGCAAACACAATCGCGTTTTCGGAATCGTGCTCGCGCAGTAGATCGAAAACGGTTTGGTTGTAGAGCTGAGTGTAAAGGTTGTGCATCTGCTCTGGGTTACCGCCGTCGAAGTAAACCACGTCGGTTGGAATACGCTCGCCAAAGTCGGTCTTGAAGCAATCCACGCCCATTTCCAGCAGCGGCCGCAACTTGCTCTGGAACCATTCGCGGGCGGCGGGGTTGGTGAAATCCACGATTGCGTTGCCTGCCTGCCACAGGTCCCACTGCCAGACGCTTCCGGCGGTTCCGCCGGGGCCATCGTTGCGGCGCAACAGATAACCCAGCGCCTTTGCCTCATCGAACAGTGGCGAAGCTTGAGCGATGTAAGGGTTGATCCACAGGCTGACCCTTAGGCCATCGGCTTTGAGCCTTGACAACATTCCGGCGGGGTCTGGGAAGGTGCGAGGATCCCATTGGAAATCGCACCATTGGAATTCGCGCATCCAGAAGCAGTCAAAGTGGAAAACGCTGATTGGAATCTGACGGGCTTTCATTTCACTGATGAAAGCAGTCACGGTAGCTTCGTCGTAGTTGGTAACGAACGAGGTGCTGAGCCACAGGCCATAGGACCATTCCGGAAGCAGCGGTGGCCGACCGGTCAAAGCGGTGTACTTGCTGAGAATCTCTTTAGGAGTAGGCCCATGGATGACCAGGTATTCCAAGTCTTGGGTTTGCGCGCTGAACTGAACCTTCTCGACCGCCTCGCTGGCCACCTCGAGAGACACATTTCCGGTGTGATTGATAAAGACACCATAGCCGGCGTTGGTTAGGTAAAAGGGAATGTTTTTGTAGGCCTGCTCGCTACTGGTTCCGCCGTCGGCGTTCCACACATCGATGCTTTGACCGTTCTTAACGAATGACGTAAAACGTTCTCCAAGACCGTAAACGTTCTCTCCCACGCCGAGCGAAAGTTGTGCTGATAGGTGGTGCTTGCCGTCGGGGTCTTTTACAATCGCTAAGCTCTTTTCGCGCTGGTGCGCGATTACCTTGCCAGCAGCTAGAAACTCAAGGTTCCAACCGGTACCGGAGTGAATGCGGGCTGTTAGCGTGCCCGAGGTGAGCTCGGTGAAATCGTCGTTTTGGATGGTGTCAGTTGCCGGATTGGTCTCGGCCAGCGGGAACTTTAGCGCTGGCGTTCCACCGGTGTGGTGTGCCACACGCACTCGGATTACGTGGGCCATTGGCGAATCAAGTTTGACCGCAAGCGTGGCCGAATTAAGTGTGTCGCCGCGATGCCGAACCGGCTTGGTGGCTGCAGTTACAGCCACCAAGCCGTCGGTTACATCTACCGAATAGGCCTGGACCGCGTTCGTGACCGTAAAGCCAGGTCGCGTGAGCCAGAAGCCATCGGTGATTTTCATTAGCTACGTGCGATAGAGCCACCGCTGCGCTTGCGAGCAAGTGCATCGATGGTTGCAGCGAGCAGTAGCACGCCACCTTCTACTAGGAAGTTGATACCGGCTGGCATCTGCAGCAGACCAAGACCGTTGTCGATCATGGTGATAACTAGCGCACCGATTGCTGCGTGGATTAGCTTTCCGCGACCACCGAAGAGGCTAACGCCACCAACAACTGCAGCGGCGACACCCGATAGAACGATGGTGTGCCCAGCAGAGCCGTCTACGTTACCAATACGGCTGGAGTGGAATACGCCCGAGATGACCGCCATGAAAGCACATATCATGAAGGCGTAGATGCGGATTCGCCCAACCTTGATACCGGCACGACGAGCAGCCTCTGGGTTTCCACCTACTGCGTAAAGGTGACGACCGAACTTGGTACGGTCCAGAACAAAGCTGCCGACGAACAAGACCCCGATAGTGATTGGAACCACGATTGGAACTCCCAAGATTGGGATTGGACCCTGGCTGCGGTTCTGGTTCATGTAGTTCACTGCGACGCCGCCAATACCCAGCAGAGCCACGATCTTGATTAGGAGAAGCGAGATTGGCTTGCTCACCAAACCGAACCGGCTACGACGACTGCGGTCCCAGAGCGAAAGGCCGGCCATTACCAGCGCCATGACAACCAGCATTGCCCAACCAGCCCAAACCGGCATGTTGTCGTTCATGATCGAGATGATGGCAGGAACCTCGACGCGGTAAACGCCACCCTCACCCAGCAAAACCAGCTGCATACCCTGGAAGCCCAGGAAGAAGGCTAGGGTAACCACGAACGATGGCACACCAATCTTGGCAACGATGAAACCAATTACCCAACCAATTGCCAAACCAGCGATGAAGGCAGCTACCAAAGCCAGCCCCCAGTTCCAGTTCTGATACTTGATGAGCACGATAAACACGGCCATCGAAACACCGGCGGTAACACCGGCCGAAAGGTCGATCTCGGCTAGCAAGATTACGAATACTAGGGCCGCCGAAAGCATGGTCAGCTCGGCTGCCTGAACGAACATGTTCGCGAAGTTAATAGGACCAAGGAAGAACTGTGGGCTAAGTGCATAGAACACGCCAGCCAGCACTAAAATCGCAGCGATGGCCGGGAGCGAACCCATTTCACCGTTCTTTAGTCGACTCAAATAAGAGTCGAACTGATCCTTTAGGGTTCCTTCGTTTCCGCTGCCGATCGCAGTAGGAGGTAGTGGAGCAGACATGATTAGTTACTTCCCTCTTGGGTCTTGGTGCCAGTGATGTAGCCAACTACATCTGAGTAAGTGGTTTCGGCGGTTTTTAGGTGAGCCACCATTCGGCCAAGGTAAAGAACAGCGATGTCGTCGCATACCTTGAACACATCGGACAGATTGTGACTGATGATGATTACAGCGATGCCGGCATCTGCCAGTCGGCGAACCAGGTTTAGAACCTGCTCGGTCTGAGCCACACCAAGGGCGGCGGTTGGTTCGTCCAGGATTACAAGCTTTGCCTCGCGCAACACTGAACGAGCAATTGCAACGGTTTGACGCTGGCCACCGGAAAGCGAGCTGACCTTCTGACGTACAGACTTGACAGTTCGAACCGAAAGGCTCTGCAGAGCTTTGGTTGCCTGAAGCTCCATGTCGGCTTCGTTCAGGGTGCCGGTGAGAATCTCCTCACGGCCCAAGAACATGTTCTGAACGATGTCTAGGTTCTCGCACAACGCCAGGTCCTGGTACACAACTTCGATGCCAAGAGCCGATGCCTGACGTGGGTCGTGAATCGTTACCTCTTGGCCAGCGAACTTGACGACACCTTCGTCGTATGGCTGCACACCCGAAAGGCCCTTTATGAGGGTTGATTTTCCTGCACCGTTGTCGCCTACTAGCGCGGTGACTTTGCCAGCGAAGGCCTTGAGCTCTACACCCTTTAGGACGTCTACCGGACCGAAGCTCTTGATGACTCCGGAAAGTTCGATTACTGGGGTATCCATTTGGATCTCCTTTGTTGGCTCCGAAGAGCGTGATTCTTTTGTGGCAAGAAAAGGGGCCCTGCGCCAGTGTTGCTGTTAGGCGCAGGACCCCGATTACTTATTTGTTACTTGACGCCGTTTGCAGTACAAGCAGCCATTACATCTGCAGTACAGATGTCAGATGCCTTTGCATCGCCAGCAGCTACTACCTGCTGTACGTCGCCAGCCTTGATAAGGATTGGCGATAGCGCTAGGAATGGAACGCCATTGTTGCTCTTTGCTTCGGTTGGCTTGTTGCCCTTTAGAAGGTCGATTGCAAGCTTCGAAGCAGCGGTTGCCTCAATGGTGAATGGCTTGTAGACGGTTGCAGTCTGCTTGCCTAGAAGAACGTTCTGTAGACCTGCTACAGATGCGTCCTGACCCGAAACTGGAACCTTCAAGTTGTTCTTGTCTAGGATCGCGATGATTGCAGCTGCGTTGTTGTCGTTAGGAGCTAGAACTGCGTCTACCTTGCCCTTGAGAGCGGTGAAAGCCTGCTCGAACTCGGTACCGGCAGTTGGGCCATCCCAAGTACCCTTCATGGTGAAGGCAGCCTTTGCGCCAGCAGCGTCTAGAACCGAAAGAGCTCCGTCGAGGAACATCTTTGCGTTTCCGTCGGTTGGGTCACCCGAACCGTAAACGATGCTTGCAGTCTTTGGGTCCTTGCCAGCAGCCTTTAGACCATCTAGAACTGCCTGACCCTCCATTGCGCCAACAACGGTGTTGTCGAACGAAACGTAGTAGTCAGCGCCGTCGATTGGGCGGTCGTAAGCGATTACTGGAACGCCAGCCTTCTTTGCCTTGGCAGCAACGGTAACCGCTGCACCCTGGAAGTCAACTAGAAGCATTACGCCACAACCCTTAGCAAGCTGTGCGTCAGCGATGGTTGCGTACTTGTTCGCATCCTTCTGAGCGTTCTGGATGTCGGTGGTGTAGCCAGCTGCAGTTAGAGCCTTGTCTAGAGCTGGGCGGTCGCCCGACTCCCAACGAGTTCCGCTGTCTGCGTCTGGAAGGATGACACAGGCACGCTGCGCTGCGGTTGCCGTGGCGGTTGGGGTGGAGCTACAGCCGGCAAGTGCCAGCATTGAAACAGCTGCAATTGCAACTACAGAGATCAATGAAGTCTTCTTCATTTCTCACCTTTCAAATGGTTTGTTCCTGTGGGGTCCCACAAGATTTAAAGCCCGAGTTTTCGCGCTCGTTCCTATTGTTGGTTCAAGCAACAAAGTTAAACAAATCCAAACCGCCTTTTTTTGCTAACGATTTTGTAAAGTTATGCTCTCGTTCAGATAAATGCCCCATGCAAGCGAGCCTGCGGGTACTCAATGGAACAGCTGAGCTTGTATCCGCTTGTATTCGCGCAGAATTTGGGGTTTAGGGTTCGCCTCGAGAGCAGCCAAGGTAGGCACCTCCCAAACTGGAAGTTTTCCGGTTAGCGCCCAGGCGGCCTGTCTTGCCGCGCCCGTTGCCACATACTCGCCCGGTAGGGGAACCCGGACTCCCATACCAAGCACCTCCGTTGCCACTTTCTGAACCGCCGGGTTGGCTGCGGCTCCCCCGACCAAGATCACACGCTCGCAGGTAACCCCGGCATCCATGAGAGCCTTCAGGCCATCGGCTAGGCCACAGAGCATTCCCTCAATAGCCGCACGGGCCAGATTGACCCTCGTGTTATTGGACAAAGTTAGCCCGTGGATTGAGGCCTTGGCGGTGGGCAGATTAGGAGTGCGTTCGCCTTCAAAGTAGGGAACTAAGACCACTCCATCGCTGCCTGATTCTGCCCGCAACGCAAGAGCCGACAATTCATCGTGGGTGACCGAGAGAAGTTCACAAAAACTGTCGAGTACCCGCGCGGCATTCAGTGTGCAAACCAGAGGGAGCGCGTCGAAAGAGACGGCGCTAAACCCAGCTATGACTCCCGTGGGGTCCTGGGTTTGAGTTTGCGAAACCGCAAAGATAGTTCCGCTGGTACCCAAAGAAACCACAACGTCGCCGGTTTTAGCTCCAAGACCAAAACCAGCGGCGGCGTTGTCGCCAGCGCCCCCGGCAATCCCGGCAGCCGTGATCTGATTAGCCGCGTTTGGCAGGTGAGCGAGCTCGCCCGGCGCAACTAGCCTGGGCAAAATCGGCACCTTGCCGATTGCGAATCGCAAAATAGATTCAACATACTCAAACCTGGCTGCATCAAAGTAGCCGGTTCCGCTGGCGTCGGAGGCATCGGTGGCAAGAGCCTTGAGATCTGGTCCAAACTGACTTTCGTCCGATGGACCATAGCCGGCCAATCGCCAGGTCAGCCAATCGTGGGGCAGGCAAACCGCGGCCACCTGCGCCGCAATCTGCGGTTCGTGATTGGCGACCCATCTCAACTTTGTGCTGGTGAATGAAGCAACCGGAACCGAACCCGTGGTGCTGGCCAAAAACTCGGCACCAAATTCATCGATGATTTCCCCCGCCTCGGCCGCGCTGCGGGTGTCGTTCCAGAGCAGGGCGTCGCGCAACACCCGGCCCTCAGAATCCAGCAAAACCATTCCGTGCTGTTGCCCGCCAACCGAGATAGCCGATACGTCGGCCAGTCCGCCGGCATCATCGATGGCCGCCATGAGGGCGGTCCACCAGTGCGATGGGTTTATCTCGGTGCCGTCGGGGTGGCTGGCACGGCCAGACCTAACCAGTTCGCCAGTTTCGGCATCGACGATTACTACCTTGCAACTTTGAGTAGACGAATCTACTCCCGCGACCAATGGCATTTGGGTTCCTTAGGTTTAGAAGCTGCTAGCGTGCGCCCATCAGGTGTTCGATTGCCAACTGGTTGAGTTGAACGAAACCGAAACCCTTGCCGTTGTAGTAGCTGTCAGCGTCGAAGTCCTCGTATGCAGACTTGTCTTCCAGCAAATCTTGGTAAGTTTCGCCCGGGTTCAAGGTTGCCGTGGAAAGCTCGTGAACTCGAGAAGCTGCAAAAGCAGCCTTGACCTCCGGATCGGCATTGAAGGCTGCGGCACGTTCCTTGAGCAATAGGTACGTGCGGATGTTGGCCTTAGCCGATGCCCAAACTCCGTCGTAATCCTCGGTACGGCTTGGCTTGTAGTCAAAGTGGCGTGGCCCATCGTAGGTGCGGCCGCCGGTTGGGCCACCGAACTCCAGCAGGTCCACCAGGCTGAATGCATTGATGAGGTCGCCGTGACCAAAGACGAGGTCCTGGTCGAACTTAATTCCACGCTGTCCGTTGAGGTCGATGTGGAAGAGCTTTCCGTGCTCAAGAGCCTGCGCTATGCCAGCGGTAAAGTTCAAGCCAGCCATTTGCTCGTGACCTGTCTCTGGGTTTAGACCCACCATCTCCGGGTGTTCGAGTGTATTGATGAACGCCATGGCGTGGCCAACGGTCGGAAGCAGAATGTCTCCGCGAGGCTCGTTTGGCTTTGGCTCAATGGCAAATCGAAGGTCGTAACCCTTGTCCAACACGTATTGGCTTAGAAGGTTTACTCCCTCGCGATAACGCTCAAGCGCCGCGCGAATATCCTTGGCGTGGTCGTATTCGGCGCCCTCGCGGCCACCCCACATTACAAAAGTTTTGGCACCCATCTCGGCCGCCAGGTCGATGTTGCGCAAAACCTTACGCAACGCAAAACGACGAACGCCTCGGTCGTTGCTGGTAAAGGCGCCGTCCTTGAATACCGGGTGGCTGAAAAGGTTTGTGGTGATCATTGGCACAATCACCCCGGTATCTGCCAGAGCCTGCTTGGCGCGATCGATCTGGCGTTGGCGCTCGGAATCGGTGCTGCCAAACGCAAAAAGATCGTCGTCGTGGAAAGTTAGACCGTAGGCGCCGATCTCTTTGAGCTTGTGGATTGCCTCAACAACATCTAGCGGAGCGCGAGTTGCAGAGCCGAACTGGTCCTGCGCCTGCCATCCGATGGTCCAAAGGCCAAAGGAAAACTTGTCGTTTGGTGTTGGAGTAAGCGCCATTGCCCTGATCTTTCTGTTGTATTTGTTGTTCCAAACAACAATAGCAACCAGCATTAGGCATTTTTTGGAGTAACTTCGACTTGTAAGGAGATTGTTATGACAGATTTATCAATCGCGGCCAAGGGCAAGTCCGGGCAAAACCGCGAAAACCTCCGTCAGCATAATCTCTCGCTGGTTTTAAGGCTGCTACATCAAATGGGAACCGTTGCCAGGTCGCAGTTGACTTCTGTAACCGGCCTAAATCGTTCAACAATTTCAGATCTGGTAGCCGAGCTCGCAGCGCGCGGCCTGGTGGTGGAGTCAGAGGCGATTCTTGTGGGTGGAGTGGGGCGGCCGAGCCTGGCCGTTGGAACCGCCTCCGACGTTGTGGCTTTCGCCGTAAACCCTGAAATCGACGCAACCACCGTGGCCGCTGTCACTCTAGACGGGCAGATCGTAGCTCGCGTGCGCTACCCAACTCATATTCAACCCGAACCGCAAAAAGCTGCCCAAATCGCTAACCAACTAATCTCAACGATGCGCAATCAACTGCCCGCAGGAACCAGAATCGCTGGCGTCGGTGCCGCAGTTCCCGGTCAGGTTCGCGTAAACGACGGCGTGGTTCGGTTCGCTCCGCACCTGAACTGGATTGAGGCTCCATTTGGACCAATGCTTAGCCAGTTGAGCGGATTGCCCGTTTTGGTAGACAACGACGCATCGCTTGCCACGCTTGCGGAGCGCACCTACGGAAGCGCCAAAGGGGCTCGCCACGTGGTTTCACTATTTGCGGGCTCGGGCGGTATCGGTGGCGGTGTAATCGTAGACGGACAACCGCTTCGAGGGGCCACCGGATACGCGGGCGAACTTGGCCACATGCAGATTTCAAACTCTTTGGAAGTCGACTATTCCGGTCTTTCTGGAACCTTGGAGGCCCTGGTTCGCCGCGACGACCTTCTCGAGGTCTTCAAACTCGATGCCGCCACCGATGAAGAGTTGCACTTTGAGATTTTGAAAGCGAAAGACTCTCCGCAGGTCAAGGTTATCCAAAACCAAATCGATGCTCTTGGGCGTGGAGTGGGCGTTTTAGCGACAATTTTCAACCCCCAGATGGTTGTGCTCTCGGGATTTTTGGCATCGCTGTTTCAGTTTGATAGCGATCGCCTACTCGACGTCATTCGCCTGAACACGTTGCAATCGGCCCACGACAGCCTGTTGGTTAGAACCGGAGAGCTGGGAACCAAGGCTGTTCTGGTGGGCGCAGCCGAACTGGCTTTTAGCAACCTGCTGGATAACCCAGCGGCCGCGCCGTTGGTGTTAGCTCAAGTCAAATAGCCAGAAACGGCAACGCGACTAAGTGGCTCAATGCGAGGCACTCGGTCGGTTTAGTTTGCCTGGCCAATGCGATATCCTATGAAAATGACCAAGCGCACTCTTCCATGGGGATATCAAGACGTATTTGAAGGCCAGCAGCCATCCTGGGAACTTCACCCGGACACCTTGGCTGTTCGTGCTGGCCTATCCCGAAGTGGTTTTGGCGAGACCGGGGAGGCGCTATACCTGACCAGCGGATTCACCTACGACAACGCCGAGATGGCCGAGTCTGCCTTCATGGAAGAAACCGACCATCACCTCTACAGTCGTTTTAGCAACCCAACGGTTGCAATGTTCGAGCAACGCCTTGCAGCAATCGAAGGCGCAGAGGCTTGCTTTGCCACTGCAACTGGTATGAGCGCAATGTTTTCATCGGTGGCCTGTTTGGTAAAGTCGGGCGACCGCGTCGTTGCTAGCGCATCCATGTTTTCATCTTGCTACGTGGTGCTCACGGAGATACTGCCAAGCTGGGGAGTTACCACCGTTTTGGTCGAAGGCAACGATGAAGCCGCCTGGGCTGCCGCATTGCAAGAACCAACCAAGGTTGTTTTCATCGAATCGCCGAGTAACCCGCTTATGGAGATCGTCGACATCGCCATGGTAAGCAAGTTGGCGCACGCCGAAGGCATCGATGCCACCGTAATTGTGGACAACGTGATGGCCTCGCCCGTGATGCAAAAGCCGCTGGCGCTGGGGGCCGACGTGGTCTTCTATTCGGCTACCAAACACATCGATGGCCAAGGGCGAGTGCTTGGAGGCGCGATTCTGGGAACCAGGGACTACATCAAGAATTCGGTGCTGCCTTTTACTCGCCACACGGGTCAGTCCATGAGCGCTTTCAACGCCTGGGTCATGCTCAAGTCTCTAGAGACCCTTACTCTTCGAGTTGAGCGCATGAACCAGACCGCTCTTAAGGTCGCTGAGTTTTTGAGCACCCATCCAAAGGTCGAGTCAGTTTCGTATCCATTCCTCCCAGGCGCAAAAAACTACGAGACGTCGATCAAGCAAATGGGTGGTGGCGGAAGCACCATTGGAATCAAAGTAGTAGGCGGCAAGGCCGAGGCCTTTGCCTTTGCTAACGCGCTTACGGTGATAGACATCAGCAATAACCTTGGCGATAGCAAGTCTTTGATTACCCACCCGGCCTCCACAACTCACAAGCGCCTGGGTCCCGAAGTTCAGGCCAAGATGGGCGTTACTCCTAACCTGTTGCGACTGAGCGTTGGCCTAGAGCACCCCAGTGACTTGATTGCAGACCTTAAGGCCGCACTGGCCTAGAGCCACTTTAAGTACTGGGCTAGAATCACTTTAAGTGTTGGCACCAGACTGGCTTGCCCTGGTGGCTCGCTCTCGTTTGAGCCAGAGTCTTACCCAGGTCATTGCCAACAACACACCAAGAGCCTCACCCAGCAGGTGCTCGACAAGCTCCGCAGGCGTGAGCAGGCCTTGGATAGCTTGAGCCAGCGAGACCGAAGGGTTCATTTGATTGAAATTCAGAGGGCTGAGCGCGAGCAAATACAAAACGGCCGGTACTGCAACGATGGTCCAAATAGCCTTGCCATTTAAAGCCAGAGCCGCGATTAGCGACATCAGCACGAAAGTTGCTGTGCCCTCTAGCAACACGACCTTCGGTTGCCATTCCAGCTGACCTGTAGATGCTCTTTCAACTTCTGGCGAAAGCGCTAGCAGAGCCAACCCGATCAGGAGCGAGGTGGCGAGCTGAGTGGCAAAGTAAAGACCGTTTTGAACACGGTGGATTCGGGGCAAAACATTTACCAGCGTTGTGACCGCCGGATTGAGGTGGGCTCCAGATTTGTGAAAGGTAAGAGTGATAGCCAAACCCACGAATGGCGGTGTGATCCAGTTGAAACCGTTGGCCGGCAGCAAACGCGACCCTAAAAAAGCACCGAGAATAATAAGAGCCGTTCCAAGAAACTCAAATACGACTAGGTTTCTAGGTTTATGCATTCAGGTAACTTGCCAAGGCATCTACAGACGAATCGATATCTGCCTTTGATGCCGCAAAGTTAATGCGCACGTACTGCTGATAAGGCGCGCCATGGTCCACGCCGGGAACAAAAGCCACCTTCTTCTCCTCTATTACGGTGAGCGCCGGGTTCTCGCCAATGTTCAAGGTGCTTACATCGACCCAGGCTAGGTAACCTCCCTTGGCGACCCAACTTTTAACCCCGGGCAATTTGAGTGAGATCTGCTGCATAAGGTAATCGCGTGAAACCCGGTTTGCCTCAATTGCTTGATCCAGCCATGGCTCGCAATTGTTAAAGGCTTCGGCCATGCCAAATGCGCCAAGGATTCCGGAGCGCCAGTGCAGTGCCGGCGTGACAGCGGAAACCCTGTTCCACATTGCTTCATCTTGGGTCACGATTATGGAGGCTTTGAGTCCCGCCAAGTTGAAGGATTTACTGGCGGC
>CAIYOE010000212.1 GCA_903927775.1 uncultured Micrococcales bacterium
GGTGCATCGGTTGTGGTCAAGTTGTCTTTTACCGCGATTGGCAGACCGGCCAGTGCGGGCAGGGTTTCACCGGCAGCACGCTTGGCATCTACCAACGCAGCGGTGGCCAGAGCGGACTCGGCCGAGACAAATAGGTAGGAGCTTACGGTCGGGTTGTACTTGGCAATTCGATCTAGGAATGCCTGAGTTAGCTCAACCGAGGTGATCTGACGAGTCTGAAGCAGCTCTACAAGCTCGCTCGCGTTTTTGAGAGTCAAGTCGGCCATGGTTTACTCCTCGTCCAAAATCGCGGCCACGCGGAATCGACCCTGATCGCTGTCGGGAGCGCTACTGAGAGCCTCTTGCTGGGTCAACGAAGGAACTATTACGTCTTCACGGAAGACGTTTGCCATTGGGATTGGGTGGCTGGTGCGAGGAACATCGCCCTGAACCGCAGCCTTGATGGTAGCAACCGAGTCAACAATGAGGCCGAGCTGCTCGGTGAAACGAGCAACTTCTTCATCGCTGACCTGGATGCGGGCAAGGCCGGCCAGGTGACGAACCAAATCAGGCGTAATTTCGGACATGAGTCTCCGTCGATTGGTTGATTGTTACCAGTTTACTTGGAGCCAAGTGGCTGACCGGCCACGGGGCGTTAGCCGTTTAGTCGCTTGGCGAACTCGTCTTCGTCGATGACCTCGATGCCGAGCTCCTCGGCTTTGGCAAGTTTGCTGCCAGCGTTTTCGCCGGCAACCACAAAAGCGGTCTTTTTTGAGACGCTAGAAGCCGCTTTTCCACCGTTCGAGATGATCGCTTCTTCTATTTGCTCGCGAGTGAATCGCTTTAGACTGCCGGTGGCAACAATGCTGAGTCCAGCAAAAACACCCGATGTATCCGAGGCAACCTCTTGAGGACCTAAGTGCCCAGGGGTTTCGAGTTGAACTCCCGCGGCCTTCCAACGCTGGATGATTTCTTTGTGCCAGTCGACCTGAATCCAACCGATGATGCTTGAAGCTAGGGTTTGGCCCACGCCGTCTACCACACTGAGCTCGGCCTCTGAAGCCGCGAAAATGCGCTCGAGGGAACCAAAGTGCGAGGCTAGTGCGCGGGCGGCAACTGGGCCAACATGTCTGATCGACAAGGCAGTTAGGAAACGCCATAGCGGGCGGGTTTTGACTTCTTGAAGGTTTCTCAAAAGTTTAAGAGCCACCTCGGCTGGCGATCCATCTTTTTTACGAAAGAATTCGACTATTTTTTGCGAGCCGTCGGGATTCAACTTTGGCAAGCCGGTATCCGGATCCAAGACCAGAGAACGAATCGGGAGCAGATCCTCTAGCGTGAGGTCGAAAAGATCTGCCTCGGAGCGAATCGGCGCGACTGCGGGCTCAAGCGGCTGAGTAAGAGCACAAGCCGCCACATAACCCAAAGCCTCGATGTCGAGCACTCCCCTAGACCCCAGGTACGCGATTCGTTCGCGCAACTGAGCAGGGCAACTCTGACTGTTGCTGCATCGAAGATCTACATCGCCGTCTGAGGCCGGCGCAAGTGGCGAACCACAATCTGGGCAATGACTTGGCATGACAAAGGCGCGCTCGGTGCCATTGCGAAGTTCCACGACAGGCCCGAGGATTTCGGGAATTACATCGCGTGCTTTGCGCAGCACAATCGTGTCTCCGATAAGAACACCCTTGGCCTTTACCACGTCTTGGTTGTGCAAAGTAGCGAACTCAACGACACTGCCAGCGAC
>CAIYOE010000213.1 GCA_903927775.1 uncultured Micrococcales bacterium
CTTTAACTCTGACTGGGCTTGTCGGTTTGGTCGCTTTACGCTTAGACCGGAGCCAAGTAGAACATAAGTAAAGCTACGCACGTAGAAGGACCAGCTTCTCAGCAATGGACGGGGGTTCAATTCCCCCCATCTCCACGTTTACTCAAATAGCTCGCCAGCGATGGTGGGCTATTTGTGTTTAACGAAATCGGCCTTCAGCGCAATGATCGTTTGAAACCAATACACTGATGCCATGGTCGATAACTCAGAACAAATCAGCAAAGAACTCCGCGAATACGCCATCAAGTCAATAAAACGAAAGCGCGATTTCAAACAATTCGTCGCTGTGTACATCGTTGTCAACACCATGCTTTCTGTTATCTGGTTCCTAACCACCCCTAACGAATACTTTTGGCCAGTTTGGGTCATGTTTGGCATGGGTATTGCTTTGGTTTTCTCTTACATCGATGCATATATCAAGCCTGGCGCTAAGCCAATCACCGACGAAGACATCGCAGCTGAGTTGAGCAAACTAAACCGCAAGAATGGTTGACGTTCGTAGGCTTTCTATCGATGAATTGCAGAGCTTTCTGGACTTCATGGGAGGGCCTGCGTTTGCTACCAATCCGCAATGGGCTGGCTGCTACTGTCAGTTTTATTTGAACGGTCCGGGCGAGGGCAATCTGGTCGAGGATCCCGGTGAGACCAACCGCCAAAAAGCCTGTGATCGAATCATGGATGGCACCATGCAGGGCTATTTGGCATTTGATGGTGAAAAGGCGATTGGCTGGATGGCCGCTAACAAGGCCAATAACTTCAAGGCAATGCCTAAAACCGCGGACGACGTTGCTAAAGTGCTGTGTTTTGTGATCGACGCGGATCATCAGGGTAGGGGAGTTGCCACGACTCTTTTGCGTTTCGCTATTCAAGACCTTGCATCCCAAGGCTTCACATCGTTGGAAGCAGCGCCTCGATCATCCGATGATTTTGACTCGGCCGGTTATCGCGGAAAGCTGAGTACTTATGTCAAAGCCGGCTTCGTGGCGGGGCAAAAACTTGACGAACACCACGTTTTGGTGCGTCGAACACTGACTATTCCTGAAGTTACTATCCGTGGGGCAACCTAGTTTTAGCTCTGAGTCTGCTGGGGTTCTTCTGTTTTCAAGGGGATTCTGGGCTCTATTTCTTTCACTTTGTCTCAGGTAGTGATTTTTCGGCGCCGTGAGGCACAATTGAACCGTGCAAAACACTCAAGCGACCATTGAATGGTGGGCTGCCAACGGCAGCATTATTTTTGAGTCCCTTGGAATCTTGGCCTTTGCCCTCAGCGGCCTAATTGAAGCCGCGCGCAAGAAACTAGACCTGGTAGGTATGACCATGGTGACTTCTCTGGCCGCTTTTGGTGGCGGAACCTTGCGCGACATCTTGCTGGACCGGCGACCGTTCTACTGGGTGCAGAACTTCGCTTGGATTTACATCATCATTGGTCTTTGTGCCGTATCGCTGGTTTTCGTTCGCAATCGTCACCTCGACCTCACCGAACGAGCTATGCAGTGGCCAGATGCCATAGGCCTGGGCATTTTTACCGCCAGCGGTACGCAGATTGCATTGATGGCAAACATGCCGCCAGTCGTGGCCGTAATAATGGGAACCATCACAGCTATTTTCGGTGGTGTAGCTCGCGACATTGTCGTAAATGAAATCCCCAAGGCGTTTATAAATCAGGAGCCATATGCGGTGATCGCATTCACCGGGGGTTGGATCGTGGTGATTGGAAATGCACTTGGCTGGGCGAGTTTCGCGTCTCTCTGGGTCTGCGCACTCGTAACTATTGCCATGCGGCTAGCCACCATGATTTTTCGGTGGCGGGTGCCAGCCTGGAGGGTTTAGCAAAACCGCTTAGTCGCACAGCTGAGCAACGCGCTGCGGTGTCACCTTTAGCATTACCGCGATGTCGCGCATGGTCAGACCTTGTTCGCGCGCTCGCCTGACAACGTCTCTGATTTCAGCAGAGGCTTGCTCTTGTAGAGCTGCGGCCTGCGCCATTTTCTGTTGTGCGGCTTGGATATCACAAACAATTCCGGGCATGACTGCCTCAATCGTTACAACGATGTCGCAGATTTCTTCGCCCAACTGCTTGTTGGCCAGAGCCTTGATCAGGTCCTCGGCTTTGTCTAGTCGTTTTGTGGTGGTGGTGAAGTTGTTGAGCTCTGGAACCGTGATCAGCCAGCCGTCGGCTTGGCGTTCACTTTGAGCCTTGATTTCCATACTCAACATCTTTTCACAATCGGGATTGGCACACGTGGTTTGAATTTTTTCATCCTTGGTTAGCCGGGCCATCCAAGCAAAGGCTATGCAAGCACCAGTAAGTCAAGGTGTTCTTTACTGTCTAACCTTAGGTGCGAAATCTTCCTTATTCAATACTTATCAGACTCAGCGTCTTTGATAACCAGCCTTACGAGCCGCTCTTTTCAGAGTTGCCAGGAGAGCTGGTGCTGTTAGGAAAACCAAAATGCAGGTGGTGACAGCCCGACCCGTGTCCCACAGGAAACCACCGGTGATGATTTCGAAGTTTACGAACCGGCCTAGATTTTCCGAGAGGGACCCGCCAGCAACATAGCTGAGGCTGGTTCCCGTTCCGGCAAGAAACGGCCAGTTCCACATCGTCATTAGCGCACCGTAGGCGTAGGAGCCCACTACGGCGGCAATGCAAAGGTACGTGACTTGCAATCGCTTGGATGTAGGTCTAGGTAGCAAACCAGCCATAACGCCGATTAGTCCTGCTGCCATCATTTGGAACGGAAGCCAAGGACCAACGCCGCCGGTGAGCAACGCGCTGACTAACAGGGACCCAGAACCCAGCAAGTACCCAAAACTGGCCCCAAAAACGTAAGCACCAATCAGAATCAGGAAAAATGCAGTTTCGATTCCGGCAGTTCCAGCCCCGAGCATGCGCACAACACTGTTCAGAGCAACCAGTACTCCCAGAAGAGCAATTTGACGCGAATCAATTCCGCCGCTGCTGAACTCAATCAGGGTTATTGCCACCAAAACAGGCATAAGTCCCATGAAAATTGCCTGAGCCAACCCCGAGTGTGCACCAGCAGAATCGCCTACCAGGATCGGCCAACAAAACACCCCCAGCGAGAGCAAACTAACAAAGCCAATCAGTACCTTTGAAAACCATTGAGTATTCATCGAGCAATCACTTGATCAACTCTGATTGCCTGTTCGGTTACCTGCCAGACCTGAGGTGCGTTAGCGCCAAGTCGACTGAGAACCTGTTGGGCCGGCCCATTCGCCACAAGCCGTCCGCTGTCCAGCTCTAAGATATGATCGGCAACCAAGGCAATGAACTCCACATCGTGGCTTGCCAACAAAATGGCTTTCCCTTGATTCCGCACCTGCCCCAACTGGGCGGCAAGTTGTTTCTTTGATTCGTAGTCGAGTCCTCTTGTTGGCTCGTCTAGCAAGAGCACGCGGGCTCCCTTGGCGAGTTGTATGGCCAAAACTAGCGCCAGTTGTTGTCCCGCCGAGAGGTCACGCGGGTGTCTCGACGGGTCTATTCGACCAGCCAGTTGGCTGAATAACCTTGCGGTCGTTCCCTGTCCAACCCGCGCAAATGTGTCGGACTCGGCCATCTCCTGAGCGATGCTGTTCAGCATTAATAGATCGGCAGCCCATTGCGGAACCATGGCAATTTCCGCCAGTCGTGGGATTGGCTTGATTTCCTTTGGTTCGCGACCATCTGCCAACCTGACTATGCCCGCATGTTCCAGTTGCCCCTGCAAGGCCCAGAGCAGGCTGGTCTTTCCTGATCCGTTTGGGCCCACCACGGCGGTGATGCAACCTGCGGTTAGGCTCACATCGATGGGTTGCAAACCCACATGTGACCCGTACTGAACACTCAACTCGGTGGCATTCAAAAGCACATCGCCGCTCGCGGGCGGTGACACGAGGGATTCGAAACTGTGTGGATCTTTTAGCCATTCCTGACGAGCCGCAGTGACTGACAGAGCTAGCGGGCGCCAACCAAGTTTTTGCCCCAGCTCAACAACGGGCGGCACCATTCGATACTCTCGCAATATTTCGTCGAGGCCATCGCTGGATTTCGCCTTACTAACCGACCCGTCACCGTGCACCACAGTCACGGAATCTACGATGCCGATAGCCCGCTCGATTCGGTGTTCGGCCAGCAGAACGGTGATTCCGTGATCTGTTGCCAAAGAACGGAGCAAGCCTAGTAGCTCTGCGGCAGACCGAGCATCTAAAGCACTGGTTGGTTCGTCTAGCAAGAGAATCTTTTGACCAGCAACCAGTGCCGCGGCGATTGCTACTCGTTGCTGCTGACCACCACTTAATTCACTCAAGTTGCGACTCAACAAGGTTTCCAGCCCGAACCGTCCTGCGATTTCTCGAATTCGGTGACGCATTTCTGTTTCGTTGAAACCCAGCTGCTCCAATCCGTAGGCTAGTTCTTCTAACACGGTATCGGTAACAAAGGCGCCCTCTGGTTGTTGATTTACAAAACCAACCAGGTGAGCCAACTGATGCGGCTTGGACCCGCCAAATTCGGTTCCGCCAAGAATGATTCGCCCGGTCAGCAACCCGCTGGAAAAATGTGGAACCAAACCATTAATTGCCCTGAGGAGAGTGCTTTTCCCGCTGCCGGTTGGTCCTGAGATGAGAGCAAATTCCCCGCTGGAAAACTGTAAGTTCACACGCTTGAGTACCGGCGATTCGGCTTGTTCAAACGTGAAAGTTAAGTCCTGTAATTCGATCACAGTTTCACCTGCCCCAACGCAAGCCAGGCCACGGCACCAGCCGATAGACATATCACAGCGATGTCGCGCCAGGTGCGCTTTTCCAAAACCAAACGACTCCTGACCCTGTAGGCATTCGCGAGTCGAACTGTGACTGCAAAAAGAATGACACCTAGCCCAAAAAGTGCCAGCGCGAACCACAGGTAGGTGCCTTCGGTCAAGAGCAGATAGGTGGCGAAACCCAGAATCAAAATTGCCACAATCGAGACAACCCGCGAAGTCAAAACAGCCGATTTGGGCATGTTTCCGCGTCTTCCAAAACCACGCGAATCC
>CAIYOE010000214.1 GCA_903927775.1 uncultured Micrococcales bacterium
CGGCAGAAGGCGCAAATGTGGAGTTCGTGGTACCGCAAGACCCGATGATTGCCAACGGCGTTGGATACTTGGACATGCGCGTATTCGAGCGTGGTTCCGGTGAGACCCTAAGTTGTGGAACCGGTATCGTTGCTGCCGCTTTAGCTACCAGACACTGGGCTGGGCAAGGCGCTCCAAACCAGTGGCAGGTTACCGTTCCGGGCGGCACCTTGGGGGTTCGCATGTTCCCAACCGAAGAAGGCGAGCACGTGGGGCTTAGCGGCGCTGCGGAGCTAGTTTTCGACGGCGTGCTACAACTGCAAGCCTCGGATTTTAAAAGTCGTTAACCGCGGTTTTTCACTCGCAGGATTCTAAAAGACTTAGCCGTGTCTACCCGAATCGTCTTGAATCCCGCCGGAAGCTCTGCTTCTAGCCATCGATGTAATGAATCTGCACCTAGGTTCTTCTGAACCACAAGGTAACTTTCAGCGCCGTCGGCCAAGCGTGGCAACCAGGTTTGCAGAATCGAGTGAAGTTCCACTTTGCCAACGCGAATCGGGGGATTGCTCCAGATTCCCTCGAACTCCAGGTTCGCAGGTATTTCGTCGGGGCGACAAACATGCACATTTGTGAGGCCTAGTCGGGCGGCATTTCGCCTGGTCAGCTCTAACGATCGCTCATTTACATCGATGGCCCACACCGTGGCGTGAGGGGCGCGCGAAGCGAGCGAGAGTGCGATTGGACCCCAACCGCAGCCAACATCGAGAAGATTTCCACCGGGCGGAACCTTGTCCAGATGTTCCAAAAGCACGGCCGTGCCTTGGTCAATGTGATCTGGGCTGAAAATTCCACCGGCAGTTTCAACTGAAACCGCTAACCCATTGATTTCTACATTGATTTCTTTGGGTTTGAAGTCGCTACCAGGGGTCTCCGAAAAATAGTGTTCCGAGGACATAAGCCAAACTTATTACAACGTGCTTATGTAGTGTTAGTTCGATGAGTGAATTTACCTATGGTGAGCAGCCAACCGAAGATTTGGGCCAAGAGATTCCCGAAAATCCGGACCGTTCCTATGCGGTAATCGACAGAATCCTAGGCCGGGGAGCCAGAGCTGATGCACTTGGTGCCAGCGATACTCACTATCACTCCGAGTCAGACGGCGACCAACAGGAACTTTCCGACCGTCAGGCGCTTCGTCGTGTTAGAGGTCTGAGTACCGAACTCGAAGACGTTACCGAGGTTGAGTACCGCCAGCTACGTCTTGAAAAAGTTGTTTTGATTGGCATTTGGAATGGCGATGTCAAAGAGGCCGAAAACTCCTTACGTGAGCTGGCTGCCCTTGCAGAAACTGCGGGATCCGAAGTCCTAGATGGCCTTCTGCAACGCCGCGCAAACCCTGACCCTGCCACTTTTCTTGGCAAGGGTAAGGCCGAGGAACTACGTCAGATAGTTCTGGCCACTGGCGCCGATACCGTCATCGCAGATACTGAACTGGCGCCTAGCCAGCGACGCGCGCTGGAGGACGTTGTCAAGGTAAAGGTTATTGATCGCACCGCGGTGATTCTAGACATCTTTGCCCAGCACGCCAAGAGTCGGGAG
>CAIYOE010000215.1 GCA_903927775.1 uncultured Micrococcales bacterium
CAGTTATCGGCCGCTTTGAATACACCGATGGGCGCCCAGGCGCCGCTGGACCAGATTCGAAAAGCCGTTCTAGAACTCAGAGCCTCTAAGGGAATGGTGCTAAACGACGCTGACCCAGACTCGGTGAGCTGCGGCAGCTTCTTTACCAACCCAATCGTTAGCGATCACTTTGCTCGCACCCTGCCTGCAGAGGCTCCTCGCTGGGAAACCCGGGAAGACGACGGCCTAACCGTTAAATTGAGCGCGGCCTGGTTTATTGAGGCTTCGGGAATTTCAAAGGGATTCAGTCTGCCCGGATCGGCAGCGGCAATCAGTAGCAAGCACACCCTGGGCATTATTAATCGCGGGGGAGCCTCATCGCTGGAGATTTTGCAGTTAGCCGAGTACGTGCAGATTCAGGTCGCAAACCGGTTTGGCGTGCAACTAGTGCCCGAGCCGAACCTGGTGGGTTTCTAGAACCTAGGCGAAGAGCTTCTGCAGGCGCTGGATTCCCTCGAGCAACTGGGCGTCGCCCAGTGCATAAGACAATCGCACGTAGCCAGAAGGCCCAAAGGCCTCGCCAGGAACCAACGCGACTTCGGCGGCATCCAGGATGTAGTCGCAAAGTTCGAGGCTGGTGTTGATCATTTTGCCTCCCCATTCGCGCCCTAGCAGGCCGGAGACATCGCTGTAAACATAGAAGGCGCCCTGCGGCATCGGTGCGATCCAGCCAGGAATCTTGTTCAACTCGGCAACCGCCAGCTTGCGACGGCGGTCGAAGGCCTCGCGCATAGCAAGAACTTCGTCTTGTGGTCCGGTTAGGGCTGCCAAAGCTGCGCGCTGCGAAATGTTGCTCACGTTTGAGGTCAGGTGCGACTGCAGGTTGCCGGCGGCCTTCATGGCATCTAGCGGGCCAACCATCCATCCCAAGCGCCAACCGGTCATGGCATAGCTCTTGGCAACGCCGTTTACCATGATGGTGCGGTCGGCTAGCTCTGGAACTACCTCGGTGATGCTGTAGGCCTTGAGTCCGTCGTAAACCAGGTTCTGGTAAATCTCGTCGGAGATCACCCAAAGTCCCTTTTCCAAAGCCCACTTGCCGATTGCCTCAACCTGCTCGCGGCTGTAGACCGATCCGGTTGGGTTGCTTGGGCTAACAAACAACAGCACCTTGGTCTTTGGGGTACGAGCGGCCTCTAGCTGCTCCACAGTGACCAGGTAGTTTTGGTCGCTGCCGGCGAAAACCTCCACTGGAACGCCGCCGGCCAAGGTGATGGCCTCCGGGTAGGTGGTCCAGAACGGGGTAGGCATTAGAACTTCGTCGCCCGGATCCACGATGGCCGCGAACGCCTGGTAAACGGCCTGCTTTCCACCGTTGGTGACTACCACCTGCGCCGCGGTAACCGGGGTGCCGCTGTCTCGCAGGGTTTTTGCAGCGATGGCCTCGCGAAGCTCCGGCAGGCCTATAGCCTGGGTGTAGCGGTGGTTCTTAGGATCGCTCACCGCAGCCAGAGCAGCCTCAACGATGTGAGCTGGAGTAGCAAAGTCGGGTTCGCCCGCCGCATAACTGATCACCGGGCGTCCGGCAGCCTGAAGGGCCTTAGCCTTGGCGTCGACCTTGAGGGTGGCGGATTCGGCAATAGCGGCAATGCGCTTTGAAATTCTTGGGAAAGTAGGCTCAGTCACAGAGATAAGCCTAACGCCAACTGCCCTAAAGCGTGCCTGCAGCCCTTGCGAGCAAAGAAAAACGCTTTGCTTTTTGCGCGGTAAGTGGCGTAGTATTACTAGAAGGTAATTGACAACCTTCTGAGCCTAATCTGGCAAATTCACACTAAAAGATTTTCAATCTAGAAGTGTGTCTTCAGACGGCCCAGAAATCGTGCAGAATTGTATGGTTGGTTGTTAGCAACTCACCGCATAGGGTGGTGGCTCAATTGGTAGAGCAACGGTCTCCAACACCGTCGGTTGCAGGTTCGAGTCCTGTCCGCCCTGCAAATAGGGGGAACCTGGTTCAGGTTCCCCCTAAACACCCACTATCGAGGAATGAAAATGGCAGACGTTTACGAAGCCGCATCTGAGGATGTAGTAGAGCAGGCCAAGGCAAACAAGGGCAACATTTTTGCCCGTACCGTTTTGTTCTTCAACCAGGTAATCGGCGAACTCAAGAAGGTCACCCGTCCTACCTACAAAGAGCTTGTCAACTACACCGGAGTTGTTCTGGCGTTCGTGACCATCGTCATGGTGGTTATTTCGCTTCTGGACTGGCTGTTCTCGGTAGTCGTCAACTTCACCTTTGGTGCATAGTCTTCAAAGACTCCAGCACCCAAAAACTTTTGCCGATAAGGCATCCGCACCAACCGTAAGGAAATGCACGTGAGTGATCTAGAGCGCGACGACATCGAGGCACTGGCCCAGGTCGAGGACGCAGCTGCAGACGCAGTCATCGATGAGGCAGACGCCGACTTGGCTGACTTGGCGCTAGACGCAGCCGCTGAGCTTGAGCAAGACCTTGAGCTTGAGGCCGCTATTGCCGAAACCGCAACCGAGGCAGCTTCTGAAGCCGAGATGGTCGAAGAAGGCGCTCCGGCAGACGAGACCCCGGTCGAGGAAGACCCTTACAAGGTTTTCCGCGACGACCTACGCAAGCAGCCAGGCAAGTGGTACGTAATCCACAGCTACGCCGGCTACGAGAAGCGCGTAAAGCAGAACATCGAGACCCGCAAGCAGTCGCTCGAGGGCGGCGAGGATATCTTCCAGATCGAAGTACCAATGGAAGACACCGTTGAGATCAAGAACGGTCAGCGCAAGCTAGTTACCAAGGTTCGTATCCCTGGATACGTAATGGTTCGCATGGACATGACCGAAGAATCGTGGGAACTGGTTCGCCACACTCCTGCGGTAACCGGCTTTGTTGGCAACTCGCAGAACCCAACCCCGCTTCGCCCAAGCGAGGCATTCGACATGCTCAAGAGCACTTTCGAATTGCCAGAAGAAGTGGCAGCCAAGGCTGCTGGCAAGGGCGGCGTTGCCGTCAAGGGCAAGGGCAAGAATGTTCCTATCGTCACCAACTTCAAGTTGGGCGAGAGCATCATGATCAAGGACGGCTCGTTCGCAGGTCTGCCTGGAACCATCAGCGAGATCAAGCCAGAGAGCGGCAAGCTAACGGTTTTGGTATCGCTATTTGAGCGTGAAACACCAGTGGAGCTTGGTTTCGACCAGGTCGGTCCACTCAACTAATAGATTTCCACCCAACTAAAGGAAAAACAAAATGGCACCGAAGAAGAAGATCACTGGCATGATCAAGCTCCAGATCAAGGCAGGCGCTGCTAACCCAGCTCCACCTATTGGTCCAGCTCTTGGTCAGCACGGTGTAAACATCATGGAGTTCTGCAAGCAGTACAACGACGCAACCGCCGACCAAAAAGGCAACGTTGTTCCTGTTGAGATCACCGTTTACGAAGACCGCTCGTTCACCTTCGTTCTGAAGACTCCTCCTGCCGCCGAGCTAATCAAAAAGGCTGCTGGCGTTCAGAAGGGCTCGGCTACCCCTCACACCGTGAAGGTTGCCAAGCTAACTCAGGCACAGGTTCGTTCGATCGCCGAGATCAAGCAGTCTGACCTCAATGCAAACGACATTGATGCAGCAGCAAAGATCATCGCCGGAACCGCCCGCAGCATGGGCATCACCGTCGAGGCCTAATAACCAAACCGCTAACCTCGGCTGCTAATCGGCAAAAGAGCGCAGCAAACCCTCCAACAAGTCGTGGGAGAACCCCGCAGGTTCGTAGACCACAACTGTGACCTAATAAACAAAGGAATAGCAGCATGGCAAAGCGCAGCAAGGCTTATGAAGAAGCCGCAGCAAAGATTCAAGAAGGCAAGTTTTACACTCCTGCCGAGGCCGTAACTCTCGTTCGCGAGACCGGTTCAAAGAAGTTCGACTCAACCATCGAGGTTGCAATCAAGTTGGGTGTAGACCCTCGTAAAGCAGACCAGATGATCCGTGGCACCGTTTCGCTGCCAAACGGAACTGGTAAGACCGCCAAGGTTATCGTTTTCGCAACCGGTGCAGCAGCTGAGGCTGCTATCGCCGCTGGCGCCGACGAAGTTGGTGGCGACGAGCTTATCGAGAAGGTCGCAGCTGGTTGGGTTGACTTTGACTCAGCAGTATCGACTCCTGAGCTTATGGGCAAGGTCGGTCGTCTGGGTAAGGTTCTAGGTCCTCGTAACCTAATGCCAAACCCAAAGACCGGTACCGTAACCCCAGACGTAGCAAAGGCAGTTACCGACATCAAGGGTGGAAAGATCGACTTCCGTGTCGACAAGCAGGCAAACCTGCACTTCATCATTGGTAAGGCGTCTTTCACCAAGGAACAGCTAGGCCAGAACCTAGCGGCAGCTCTAGACGAGGTTCTTCGTCTAAAGCCTTCGAGCGCTAAGGGTATCTACCTGCAGAAGGCAAGCGTTGCTACCACCTTCGGCCCTGGTATCCCATTGGACACCAAGGTGACCAAGGTAGAGTTCTAAAACTCTTTACTTTAGGGGGCTGGGCTATTAGCCCGGCCCCCTTTACTCTTAACATGACCTCTATTAGATGGGTGGGATATTGTCACAGAAGGCCTTCGGCGCTGCAACGCTGCTAGATTCTAAGGATCCGATGGGGTTGCGAACCAGCGCACCGCTGCTGGACGGATGGCTTCGCGACATGGAAACGGATCGATCGCCGTTTCAGATTCCCGGCCACAAGGGGCGTACCGACCTCACTGGCGCCATCGTCGATGGTGACATCCCGGTGCTTCCAGGAAACCACCCGCACCGAATTTCGCCTAGCCTGATTCTTGAGGCCGAGGCCATGGCAGCCGATCTGTGGGGTGCAGATCTATGCCGCTTTGGGGTAAATGGCTCCAGCGGTTCCAACCACGCTGCGGTAATGGCAGTGGCTGGTCCCGGCGACAAAGTCATTGTTAGCCGTACCTTGCATAAGAGCGTTTTGGTCGGCCTGGTCTATGCGGGGGTCACCCCGATTTGGGTGAGACCCGAAATAAACACGGCTACCGGTCTGCCTGAGTATCTACCAAGCCACGTACTTGCGGCGGCTCTAGAAAAACACCCTGACGCCAAGGC
>CAIYOE010000216.1 GCA_903927775.1 uncultured Micrococcales bacterium
CAAGATCAGCTGGGCAGACCTAATGATTCTTGCGGGCAATGTGGCTTACGAGTCTATGGGGCTCAAGACTTTTGGATTCTCATACGGTCGCGAAGACATTTGGGCTCCTGAAAAAGACATCTATTGGGGTTCAGAGAAGCAATGGCTGGCACCTAGCGACACCCGCTACGGCGAGGTTGCCAAGCCGAACACCTTGCAAAACCCGCTTGCCGCTGTTCAGATGGGTCTGATATACGTGAATCCAGAGGGCGTGAACGGCAAGTCTGACCCGCTGGCAACCGCCGCGCAGATTCGCGAAACCTTTGCCCGCATGGCAATGAACGATGAAGAGACAGTTGCTCTGACCGCGGGTGGTCACACCGTTGGTAAGGCCCACGGAAACGGCAGCGCAGCAAACCTTGGCCCGGAGCCTGAGGCCGCCGGAGTCGAAGAGCAGGGCCTTGGATGGATGAACCACAAGACCCGCGGAATTGGACGCGACACCGTGACCAGTGGAATCGAAGGCGCGTGGACCACCAACCCAACCCAATGGGATAACGGCTACTTTGACATGCTGCTTGGCCACGACTGGGAGCTAACCAAGTCTCCGGCCGGTGCCTCGCAGTGGAAGCCGGTAAGCATCAACACAGAGGACATGCCAGCCGACGTAGAGGACCCATCGATGCGCACCATGCCACTGATGACCGACGCCGACATGGCAATGATCAAAGACCCTGCTTACCTAGAGATCTCCAAGAGGTTCCACCAGAACCCGGAGTACTTCTCTGAGGTATTTGCTCGCGCTTGGTTCAAGCTAACGCACCGCGACCTTGGTTCCAAGGCCAACTACGTAGGCCCAGAGGTTCCAGCTGAGGACCTTATTTGGCAGGACCCGATTCCAGCCGGCAACGCTGGATTCGATGTGGCAGCCGTCAAGGCTCAGATCGCGGCCTCGGGTGTTGCTGCGGCAGACCTAATCGCAACGGCCTGGGACAGCGCCCGCACCTACCGTGGTTCAGACCGTCGTGGTGGCGCCAACGGTGCTCGTCTGCGTTTGGAGCCGCAAAACGCCTGGGCCGGTAACGAACCAGAGCGTTTGGCTCGGGTACTTGCAGTTCTAGAGCCAATTGCGGCCGCAAACGCAGCCAGTGTTGCAGACGTAATCGTGTTGGCAGGTAGCTGGGCAGTCGAGCAGGCGGCGGCGGCCGCCGGAGTTTCGGCTGTGGTTCCGTTCACCGCTGGTCGCGGAGACGCTACTCAGGAGCAGACCGATGTTGAGTCGTTTGCCGTGCTTGAGCCAATCCACGATGCATTCCGAAACTGGGTAAAGGAACAGTATGTTGTGAGCCCAGAGGAACTCATGCTGGATCGCGCGCAGCTGATGGGCCTAACCGCTCCAGAGATGACCGTTCTGCTGGGTGGCTTGCGTGTGCTTGGCGCAAACTACGCAGGTGCGCCAGAAGGTGTTTTCACCAACCGGGTTGGTGTACTCAGCAACGATTTCTTTGTGAACCTAACCGACATGACCTACGTTTGGGAACCTGCCGGAGAGAACCACTACCGAATCCGCAGCCGCGTTACCGGCAAGGTTGACTTCACTGCAACCCGAGTTGACTTGGTTTTTGGTTCCAACTCGATCCTTCGTTCGTATGCAGAGCTTTACGCGCAGGATGACAACCAGCACAAGTTCGTTCAGGACTTTGTTGCCGCTTGGACCAAGGTGATGAACGCAGACCTAGTCGTCTAGCTAGAGGATGACGCAATGGAAAAGGTGCAGGGCGAAAGCCCGGCACCTTTTCTAGTTTTGGCGAACTTTAGCTACTGAAGCGCGGTCTCATCCTTGGCATTTTTGCTAAGGACTGAACCAAGCAGCAGAAAGAAAATGGGAATAGCCAGGGCAAAACCGATTCCAACCCATTGACCCACAGCCCCTAGAGCTGGCCCAACTGTGAAAATCGAACCGTAGGCCACCAAGATCAACATGCTTACTCGCGCAGGTGACCTGACCGAGTTTGAGCTCATCGAATTCACAGACAGTGGGAAGCCGTTGGCCATGCCAGCCGCCCAAATAAAGATGGCTAGGTAGGGAACGTGAAGCCAATCATTCAAAATGAAGAGCAAAATCCCCAACGACGCAGTGATACCTGAAAGCTGAAGAGTGCGGTGCCTACCGAGGCGGTCAACAATGAACCCACCAACGGCGCGGGCGCCAGTCACGGTAATCCAGAATAGGCCCAGAGCTGCTGCAGCCGCAGAGGCGGAATAGCCTGATGAGCTTAGTGAGATTGGCACCCAGGTGCCTGCAGTTGACTCAGCCATTACAAAAGAAAAGCCAACGAGAGCAACGAGTTGCGTGCGGCGTTCTGTCCAGACCACGCGAGAGTTTCGAGCTTGCTCGCGCTTGGCTTCTGGTGATGTGAGCGTAAATTCGCGCTTTGGGAAAGCGAGTCCAGCCCAAACCGAAGGCAGTGCCACTGCCACCGCGACCAGCAAGTAGTTCGTGGTTAGGTTTACGTGGTTGGCCGCAAGGACACTCGCTAGCAAGGCGGCCAGCATCATGCCGACGCCAAAGATGGAATGGATGGCAGGGATTAGGCTTCGCGAACTCTGGCGATCCACAGAATTGGCTTCGAGGTTGCCAATGAAGTCCTCGACTCCCATGGGAAATCCCATCAGGACAAGCAAGATTGCCGATACCCATACATTGCCTGCTGGAACGCTGAATGCCAACCCCGCCATGCTGGCCGAAGCCACAGCGAAACCAACCACCGTGATACGAGTTGACCCGAAGAGTTTAGATAGGTAGTCGGAGAAGGCCAAACCAACAATGCCGCCAACCGGATACAGCAGAACCATGAGTCCCATCTGGGCTGTGTTCAGGTGCAAAAGGGACTGCACCTCTGGGCCGCGGCTTTGCCAGGTGGACCAAAGCATGGCCCGGGTGAAAAACACGGTTGCAGAGGCAATAAAGAGAATACGAATCGTCGATGATTTGGTCACCAGGTCAGGCTAGCATCGAACCAATATTTCGGCTTATTTGCCCAATGTTTACGGCACGTGGCTGAATGTAAAGGGCTCTTTACTTGATAATAGAGAGTATGACTCAGACTGCCGCAGCCCACTCTTCCGATAAAGCAACCCGAAAGTCTTGGCTCGCGCTAACTGTGGTGCTTGCCGGCATGTTTATGGCCCTCATTGATTCCACGATCGTCAATGTGGCTCTGCCTTCGATTCGAACCAGCCTCAGTGCCGACGAATCAACTCTTTCTTGGATCGTCTCAGGCTACATGTTGACTTTTGGTTTGGCGCTTATTCCAGCTGGTCGCTTGGGCGACCGCTTGGGTCACAAATGGGTATTCATCGTCGGTTTGGTGCTTTTCACCATCGCCAGCGCTTACTGTGGAATCGCCCAAAACAGCTTTGACATCATTATTGGTCGTTTGTTGCAAGGTCTGGCAGCGGGTATTTATGTCCCAGCGGTAGGTTCCTTTATTCAGCTTTTGTTTAAAGGTCGCGAACGCGGCAAGGCGTTTGCGATCATGGGTTCCGTCATCGGTGTTTCTGCCGCAATCGGACAGTTGGCCGGTGGCCTTATCATTCAGGCCCTTGGCGAGGCCGAGGGTTGGCGCTGGGTTTTCTATGTGAACGTGCCGATCGGAATCGCAACGGCCATTTTTGCCATCAGCCTGTTGCCAAGCGGAGACGCCCACGCCGACAGCTCGAACCGCATGGACTGGATCGGCGTGATTCTGCTGAGCGCCGGACTCACCGCCATTCTGATTCCGTTGATTCAAGGACAGCAAGAGGGTTGGCCAACTTGGACCTGGTGGACCATGTCCGCTGGCATCATCGGTGTTGTGCTGTTTGCTCTTTGGGAAATCTACTTCACCAAGCGCGGTGGTTCGGCCCTGGTTCCGCCAAAGTTGTTCCACCACGTGAGTTTTACTTTCGGTACTATTCTGGCCCTGGTTTATTTTGCAGCGATGGTGTCGATCTTCTTTACGCTGTCGCTGCTCTGGCAAGGTGGCCTCGGGCACACCGCGCTGGAATCCGGCCTCATGATTCTTCCGTTTGCTCTTGGTACTGCGATTTTCTCATCGCAGAGTTCAAAATGGGCGTCCAAAATTGGTCGAAACGTGCTGGTTTTGGGTTCAGGCATGTTGACACTAGGCCTGGGCGTGACTTACTTCTTGCTGGCAAATGTGGGATCAGCAGACTTAAACTCTTGGATCCTGTTGCCCTCGCTACTTTTGGCAGGAGCGGGAAATGGAACTTTCTTGGCCCCAAACGTGCAGTTTATTGTGGCCACGGTGGATAACTCCGAAGCCGGTGCCGCCAGCGGTGTAGTTCAGACTGCCCAACGTCTTGGTTCGGCCATTGGTGTTGCAATCATCGGCTCGATTTTGTTCAGTTCGATCAAGTTCGGCCCGTCCACCACTCACGCGCAGGTAGTTACCATGTTCACAACTGGTGCTACCAATGCCATGTTTATGTCAACGATTTTGGCTCTGTCGTCATTTGCACTGGTTTTTGCCCTGCCAAAACGCATCCAACTGCACGGGGCTCCTGTGGTAGTGGCCGCCGACTAACAGCGTCGAATCAGGTTGCTAAACGATTATTTGCGAAGGCGCCCAATTCCCAAGGCGTGAAGTAGCGGTATCAGCGATGCGGTCAGCATCAGGTACGCGAGCGTTTGGTTCCGATCAAAGATAAGAACACCGCCCAATAGTAGTGCCGCAAAAATCACCGATGAAGTGGTGCGGCGAGCACTGGAATCTAACATTCTCACTCTCCGTTCCAACTCCGGATTGCGAATCACAAGTTCTCCGCGTTCGGCACGGGTAACCATGGCATCGATGCGCTGGGGGAGTCGAACCAGGGTGTTTAGCGTTGAGAGTGCTTCTTTTCCGAATCCGCTCAGGGTGTTGGCGCCGGCCCGATTCAACAGGGTTCGGGCGAAAGGGTCAACTGCGTCCCACATGTTGAAATCGCGGTTTAGCGAACTGGTTACACCAGAGATCAGCGACACAGCGCGCGCTAGGAACAAGAAGTTGTTTGGCAGTTGGAATGGCAGGGTTCGCACGATCTCGCTGAATCGAATCGCAAATTCCTTGATTTCGTTCGGGTCAACCTGAACCAGATCCGCCACTCCGACACCGCCGTAGCGAGTGAACAGCTCGCTAATGGCTTGCTCCAAGATCACAGTGTCTGCACTCGGAAGCAATACGCCTAAGCGCTCACAAGCGGTTACCCAACCGCGCGCGTCTCTAGA
>CAIYOE010000217.1 GCA_903927775.1 uncultured Micrococcales bacterium
AGCGCGAACGTGGTCGAGGCTGATCGGGTCGTGCACCACAACGGTGGCGCCGGTGGCCTTGATTAGCTTGGCAACTGCAATGGCAGGGGAGTCGCGGAGGTCATCGCTGTCTGGTTTGAAAGCGGCACCCAAAACCAGCACGCGCTTGCCCGAAAGGTCTGCGCCTAGCTCGCGGTGAAGCAGGTCTACCACGCGGGCACGGCGACGAAGGTTTACGTCGTCTACGTCGGCGAGGAAATCCACTGCTTGGCCAACGCCAAGCTCCTGGGCGCGGGCCATGAATGCACGGATGTCCTTTGGAAGGCAACCGCCACCAAAACCAATACCGTTGCGCAGGAACTTGTTACCAATGCGCTCGTCGTAGCCAATTGCTTCGGCCAAAGCCACTGCGTCTGCTCCGGAAACCTCGGCGATTTCGGCCATGGCGTTAATGAAGCTGATCTTTGTGGCCAAGAAACTGTTGGCGGCAACCTTTACCAGCTCGGCGGTTGGGATATCGGTGACCAGGAACGGGGTGCCGTGGTCGAGGATCTTCTTGTAAACCTTGCGCAGAGCCTGTTCGCTCAGGTCGTCGTTCACGCCGATAACGATGCGGTCCGGACGAAGGCTGTCTTCTAGCGCCGTGCCCTCGCGCAGGAACTCAGGGTTCCAGGCTAGGTGAGGGGCGAAACCGGCGGCATCGGCCAAGACCTGAGTCAAAATCGCGCTGGTGCCAACTGGAACGGTTGACTTTCCGGCCACCACTGCATCCTGGCGCAGGTACGGAGCAAGCGCCTTTACGGCCGAGTGCAGGTATTCGGTGTTGGCCGCGTAGCTACCTGGCAACTGTGGGGTTCCAACACACAAGAAGTGAAGATCGGCCTGGCGCGATTCCTCATCGTGGTCTGCCTTGAACTTGATGTTGCCCTTGGCAATCACGTTCTTTAGGGCTTCGTCTAGACCCGGCTCGTAAAACGGAACGATACCGTTTTGTAGGTCGGCTAGCTTCTGTGGGTTAGCTTCGATACCGATTACATCGTGACCCAACTCAGCCATTGCAACAGCGTGAGTGGCACCAAGGTATCCAAGACCGATAACGGTTATTTTCATGGCCATGAGACCTTAGTTTACTTAGAAAGTGGCTAGTCTTGCGGTATGGCAAGCAAGTACGAATATAAAGAAAACCCGCACGTTCAACTGCGTGCGCAGCACGGTCCTGCTACCAGTGAGAACAGCCACAAGATTCGTGGTGTGCAAGAGAGTCGCTTGCAGCGTTTCAACAACAAATTGGGTGTGGGAATCACCAATCGCGTAGGAACCATGTGGGCGGCCTATGCCTTTTGCCTCCTCGCGTTGGTTAGCCTGCCAGGCGCTTTGGCAAGCGGAAACACCGTGACCATTGTGGCTTGGGTGGCACAGACTTTCCTGCAGTTGGTGCTTTTGCCGATCATCATCGTGGGTCAAAACGTGCAGGCCAAAGCCGCCGATGCGCGTGCCATCGCCACCTACAACGACGCCGACGCGATTCTGCACGACGCCAAAGAGATTCAGAAACACCTGGATGAACAAGACTCGGCCATCGGTGACCTGCTCGACAAGGTTGCAGCCCTGGAGTTCAAACTGCTCAAGGCCCAAGGAAAGTAATGCGCCTAGTTATTGCCGACTGCTCGGTGGATTATGCCGGCCGGCTCACCGCACACCTGCCGCGCGCCAAACGCCTACTCATGCTCAAAAACGACGGCAGCATTCTGGTGCACTCCGACAGCGGAAGCTACAAGCCGCTTAACTGGATGAACCCGCCCTGCACTATCGACCGCAACCCGGCCAGCCCAGAAGCAGCCGAACTAGGTGTAGTGGAAATTTGGTCGGTTCAGCAAGCCAAGACAGCCGACATGCTGCAAATCAACGTGTTTGAAATCATCGATGAATTGGAACACCACCTGGGCGATGACCCCGGCCTGATCAAAGACGGAGTGGAAGCCCACCTGCAGGAGCTGCTGGCAGAACAGTTGGCGCTCGCCGGCGAGGGTCTGGAGCTAATCCGCCGCGAGTTCTTCACCGACATCGGTCCCGTGGATATTCTGGCCAAGCACCCGCAGGGCGGA
>CAIYOE010000218.1 GCA_903927775.1 uncultured Micrococcales bacterium
CCGATTGGTTTGGCGCCGCGGATTCAAGGTTTCGGTAACCCTGCCGAGGAAGCCGCGTACATAGCGCATCAGGTCAAAAGCCTTTTGGCCTCGGGGGTCAAGGCCAGTCAGATTGCCGTTTTGTATCGGGTGAATGGTCAGAGCGAACCACTTGAGGCCGCCTTGGCCAGCGCGGGTATCGGCTACCAACTCAAAGGCGGCACCAGGTTCTTTAACCGACCCGAAATCGTCGCGGCAATGCGGACCATTCGTGCCGAACTGGTGGGAAAAACCGATAAACCGACTCACCATCTTTTGGTTGAAATCTGCCGTGGTTTGGGTTGGACCGCCGACGGCAACCGCGCCATGGGTGCCGCCCGCGAAAAGTGGGAGAGCCTGAATGCGCTGCTGGAAATCCTGGATGAACTGCCCGAGGGCATCTCGCCCGCCGAGTTTTACGCGGAGCTAGAAGAACGCCAGCGCAGCCAGCACGAACCCGAAACCGTTTGGGTAACCATGGCCACCCTGCATGCGGCCAAGGGCTTGGAATGGGACAACGTCTTTTTGCTCGGCCTAAACGAGGGCTACCTTCCGATCAGCTACGCCAAGACGGATTCCGAAATTGCCGAGGAAAACCGGTTGCTTTACGTGGGCATTACCCGCGCCAAAAAGTCTTTGATGCTCAGCTACAACGGTCATTCGCCTTCTAGGTTCCTGTCTCTACTGCAGCGTTCCTAAGCGGCGCTCGCCGTGACCAATGCGCAAGAGCAGGCTTGATTGCGCTGCCATTCCACTCGCTCCAGTTCTGCCGTTTGGCAGTTGTACCTAAATCCGTGCGAGTCCGCGCAGCCAAACCCACCGATTTCGTCTAACCAGCCCAGCAAAACCTGCACGGCCAGACCGATTCCGATAAACCGATTAGAGGTGTGATCGAAACGCAATGAGCTGGTCAGTAACTGCGAGCTGACCACGCCCCAGTGTTCCTGATTTTGACTGCGATGAAGGTGCTGGCAGTTCAGGCAGGCTGTTTTTCCAGGCAGTAAAACCGGGCTAACCTCCACTCCGTTCGCGTCGAAAATAAGCGTTTGATGGGGTATTCCGCGCGCTGCCCAAGGCCCGTAACGCTTTGGGTCTATCACCTGCTGAGCTAAAAACAGCACGGCATCGGCTGTATCTAACTGGTTTGGTCTGAGTTGACTTCCAGAAACCAACCTGGATGCCGGCCAAGTGGCCTGAAGAATCAGTGTTGCGGCGGTAATGCGAGGATGCCCAATGAGTCCTTCGGGATATCCGTTTGGACCGGTATCGGCCGCGCTAACCACCTCTTGGTCCAATGCCACCAATGTGCCGACTCCGGCGGCCGCCAAGGCCAGCATGGCTAACAGGCCAGAGGCATCGAGGCGGTCAATTTGAACCACCCGTTTTGCTCGCTGGTTAAGCACAGCTTGGCCGCTGGTTGAGTGTTGCAGACTGGCCCAAACTGTCTCTGCGAATTGAGGCTGTGACGGGTCCTCGGGAAATGCCGCCAAGCCAAGCCCGTGTTGGTCATCGCTGGGTTTTTGCAAAAGAGGTTTCAGTTGTTCCAGTAACTGCTGAGCTTGTTGCGCCGGCAACCTGGCCTGCTTAGCAACCGCGGCCAGCTGATTGGGAGCGATACCAAAATAAAGGGCATCGATGAATCGTTCTTGCTCGGCTGACAACTGGGGGAGCACCACGCTTCGGGCATCGGTGCCGATTTGAAGCGTGGACGGGTTGTGCCAAAGCAACTGATGGTTTGGGTTTAGTTTGAGGACCATTCCCAGATTGTGCCAAGTGTTACCGACAAACCCTTTTTAGTTATCCACAACCTTGGTCTAGTTGCCCAGCAGGTTGCGCAGCTCGGCATCAAAATCGTCGCCGCCGCCTTGCAAACGGGTTATCAACAGCGATGGGTTCTCGATGTCGGTGGTGGTTGGAAGCATGTCTGGGTGATCCCAAAGTTCGTCTCGTTTAGCATTGCCCATGGCCATTCCAAGCTCCAACCACATGGATGTTGCCTCGCGCAACTTTCTTGGCTTGAGTTCCAGACCCACCAGCGTTCCAAAGGTAAGTTCGGCAGGCCCTCCGGTGGCACGGCGGCGGCGCACGGCCTCCGAAATAGCGGCAGCCTTGGGCAAAAGCTTGGTTGCCTCCTGGGTCACTGCGTCTACCCAGCCCTCGATCAGCGCAAGCATGGTCTCGATTGCCTCAAGCGCGCGCTCTTGCTCGGCGGTTCGATCGCCAAGCAGAGCGCCGCTTTCCAACAGGTTCTGCATCTGCGATGGATTCGTAAGATCCATGGCGCTCGCCGCTTCTTCGATCTTGTTGTCATCAATCGAGATATCGGCGGCGTAAGAGGAAATCTGTGCCACAACGTGATCGCGCAGCCATTTGCTGTGCTTGAACAGGCGGGCATGGGCTAACTCGCGCACCGCCAGGTAAATCTGAGCCTGCTGGGCTTCAACATCTAATCCGGAAATAAATTCATCGATGTTTTGTGGCACGAATGCTGCCCGCTGCTCGGTGAAGATAGGAAGACCAATGTCCGCACCCGAAAGCACAGTCGAGCTGAGCTTGCCAATCGCGGTTCCCAACTGCATGGCAAACATGGCACCGCCGGCGCTTCGCAGCAAACGGCCGGCCTCTTTCATGAGGCCCGCTAGTTCCTCCGGTGTGTTAGACGAAAGGTGCTCACTCAATGCCACCGCCATGCGGTTGGCAACAGGCTCGCTCATGGCTTTGAAAAGCGGCATGGCGTCGTCTACCCAGAGGTCGCGAGTCAACAGCTTTGGCTCGGTGGTCAGGCCGGAAACCTCGGTTGCCTGGTCTAGCCAAAGTGTGGCGATGCTCACGGCATTGCGCCAGGCGTCTCGCTGCGATTCCGTGACGCCGTGGTTTTCTTTGCGCGCGGTGGTCTTAGCGTGCTGCAGAGCAACACTCCAGTCCACTCCATCTACCGCGTTCTGCCGGCCCATGGCCTGGCTTAGCATTCCGAGCATCTGCTTGAGTTGTTCCGGGTCCTGCGGAAGCCCGGCGGCCTTGGCCAACTCGGCTGCGTCGAAGCTGTTCGGGTTGTTCAGATACTTTTGCAAAAAAGCCTGGAAGTCGGCTGGATTGAAATCTCGCGGGTCAGACTCTCCGTCTGCGCCGTCAAAGTTGTCGGGGTTGTTGTTCATGGCATCCTTCCCGTTTTCAACGCTAATGCCCAAAGCGTTGCTACCGCAGAGTTGGCATGGCACTTTCGCCCTTTGTTCGCCTAAAGCGTTGCAAAGCAATGCACGCAAACTGTAAGCCCAAAGCTTCGCTCCTTTAGGCTTATCTCACCACCAGAAGGACACCCGTGACCTATTTTTCAGATACGCCACCAGCTTCCAACGAGCCCTATGCATCGGGCTCTGGCGGGCATCGCAA
>CAIYOE010000219.1 GCA_903927775.1 uncultured Micrococcales bacterium
CGTCTGACCGATGGTCAGGGTCGCACGGTCGACTTTAAGAACGTGATTCTGATTCTTACCAGCAACCTAGGCAGCCAGTTCTTGGTTGATCCAGAGCTGACACTGGAGCAAAAAGACCAGGCGGTTATGGCCATGGTTCGTGGTTCTTTCAAGCCAGAATTCCTAAACCGCCTAGACGACATTGTGATTTTCAGTGCCCTAGACAAGAGCGAACTCGGCCAGATCGTTGAGTTGAACATCGATCGCCTTAGCCACCGACTTGCAGAGCGCCGCTTGCAGTTGGCTGTCACCCCGGCTGCGCGCACTTGGTTGAGCGAACACGGTTACGACCCAATCTATGGGGCACGTCCTTTGCGCCGACTAATGCAGCAGCAGATCGACGACCAACTTGCCAACCTGCTCCTGGCTGGGCAAGTCACCGATGGCTCGCTGGTTCGAGTCGATGTTCGCACCGATGATTCGGGCCTCCTAGTTCAGCCGGCATCTCTGGACTAAACAATGTTTCACGTGGAGCAAACGGCAGCCGAGGCCAAAAAAACCTTGGCTGCCTTTGCCGACCCGGTTCGCGCCAGTAACTCAAACTGGTTCTTCAAGACCGGTCCAGGCGAATACGGCGAGGGAGATGTGTTCATCGGCGCAACTGTGCCACAGGTGCGCTCGGTCGGTAAGGCCTTCAAAAATTTACCTTTAGACCAACTTGAGGAACTGGCTCAAAGCCCCATCCATGAAGAGCGCCTAATGTCAGCGCATATTTTGGCCGAGCGATTCGCCAAGCTCAAACCCACTTTGGCCAACCCTGCTCTTCGGCAAGAACTGTTTGACTTCTACCTGCGCTTGGGACTGGAACAGCGATGGAATAACTGGGACCTGATTGATACCAGCGCACCGTATTTTGGTGGCTGGTTGTTAGAAAATCCGAATCCAGACCTGCTTGAAGACCTAGCCAACTCGGAGTCGCTTTGGGATCGCAGAATGGCAGTTATGTTCACTTTTGCGCACATCCGTGCCGGTATTTTCGAGCCAACCTTGCGGATTGCTCGCATCTTGCACAACGACAAACAAGACCTTATCCACAAGGCGGTCGGTTGGATGCTCCGTGAAGTGGGCAATAGGAACATCGATGCCCTCCGGCTTTACCTAGAGGAAATGGGCGCAACCATGGCCCGGACTCAGTTGCGCTACGCAATCGAGAAGCTGGAGCCTGCCGAGCGAGCCCACTTTATGGGGTTGGCTAAGGTCGCGCGAAACCGCTAAACTTGGAGGGCAACTGGGAGACGTCGCATAGCCCGGTCGAGTGCGCCTCACTGCTAATGAGGTAACCAAGAAATTGGTTCGGAGGTTCAAATCCTCTCGTCTCCGCAAAAAATGGAAACCCCCGCACGAGCGGGGGTTTCTTGTTCCACGACACTAGTTTTAGGGATAAATGAAATTTCGTTGGCTTGCCGTTGTAGTTCTACTATTTGCTTCGTTCATGGACTTGCTAGACACAACCATTGTGAATGTGGCCTTACCTGCAATCCAAAAGGATCTTAGCGCGACCTCATCGCAGCTTGAATGGGTGGTTTCTGGCTACATTTTGACCTTCGCTGTGGTCTTGATTACCGGAGGACGACTGGGTGATCGCTTCGGCAGAAAAACCGTTTTCGTCATCGGTGTCGCCGGATTTACCTTGGCTTCATTGTCTTGCGCTTACGCCCAGACAGCAGACGCGCTGGTTATCTCAAGACTGGTGCAGGGCGCCTTTAGCGCATTGATGATTCCCCAGGTTTTATCGATCATCCAGGTATTGTTCAAGCCGAAAGAACGCGCAGCTGTTTTTGGTGCCCTGGGTGGTATTTCCGGTATGGCCGCAGTAGCAGGACCACTTATCGGTGGGTCTCTGGTCTCGGCCGATGCCTTCGGTCTGGGATGGCGAAGCATCTTTGTGATCAATGTTCCAGTAGGAATTCTGCTTTTCGTGGCTGCACTCTTGTTCGTTCCAAACTCCAAGTCGCCAAACAAAGTCAAACTTGATTTGGTGGGCGTGCTGCTGATTTCAACAGCAATGTTCATGTTGGTTTACGCACTTATTCAGGGCCGTGAAAAAGACTGGCCACTATGGATTTGGCTCATGATTGCAGCAAGCCCAGTGCTTATTGCCGTTTTCATTTGGCTACAAAGCCGCTCAGAGAAAAAGACCGGAACGGCATTGATTCCGCCTTCGCTGTTCAAGAGTCGGGGTTATTCTGCGGGTGCGGTGACAAATTTTGCAGCTAGCGCCTCCATCGGTGCTTTCTTCTTGATCCTTGCCTTGTACCTGCAGATTGGCTTGGGTTTCTCGGCTATAAATGCCGGTTTGGCAACGTTGCCTTTTAGCATCGGCGCATTTCTAGGAAGCGGAATCGCGGTTCCACTTTCTGCTCGCCTCGGAAAGTACCTAATTGCCCTTGGCTCTATGTTCCAGTTGGTTGGCTATTTTTGGGTTTCCCGAGTAATCGTGGACATGGCAAATGACTTGGTCGGCATGGACTTGCTTTGGCCTATGGCGATTTCTGGAATTGGCTTGACGCTCATGCTTGTTCCGCTAAACGATGTTGCTCTTGCCGAAACAAGAGTTCAAGATGCTGGTGCGGCCTCGGGTGTTTTGAGCACCTTTGGACAAATTGGTTCGGCAGTGGGTGTTGCTGTTATCGGAGTTGTCTTTTTTGGAGTGGTTGGCACCAACTTCTCGCCCGGCAACCTTCGAGATGCTTTCGAGAGCGCCATTTGGGTTTCACTAGCTGCGGTTGCCCTCACGGGTCTCTCAAGTTTTCTTTTGCCTAGCGTTGCCCAAGTTGTGGCACACAAGCAGCAATCCGAAGAGGTAGCCGACTAGCGAATTCAGGAAACCCCGGCAGGGTGTTATTCCTGCCGAGGTCCCATCGGTTCTACTTGCCCAACTTGATTAGCTCGGCGACCAAAATAGTTACCTTGATAACCAGAAGTGCAAGCTCAATCGCCTGACTTTTAGTCATTTGATTTCCCCCTCTTTAGGTGTGGACCTAATAGGGCACCGAACCTGTTCACAAGTTCTTGCCAAAGACAAAAACCTGTGATTTACTCGAAGAGTTGCGACTCTCCGCAGTGTTTTTGCGGTTCGGCGCTCTCCTGAGTGTCAAACAAAACCCCTGGTTCCTGCCGGGGGTTTTGTCGTCCACTGGGCAAAAACAAAGCCACACTTTCTGCCAGCTCGCTCAGTTTCACACCGTGTGAATAGCCGCTAGATATGCCGCGGAAAATCTGTGGGTAACTTCCCAAAAGAAAAACCCCGCCGATTCCTCAGCGGGGTTTTCTCTACAAGCTCTCAGTTCTAGAACTTGGCGTCGATCTCTGCAATCAGTGCCTCTACTTTGGCGCGAATCTCGTCGCGGATTGGACGAACCGCGTCAACACCCTTGCCGGCTGGGTCTTCTAGCGGCCAATCAAGGTAAGTCTTACCTGGGAAGAACGGGCACTTGTCTCCGCAGCCCATTGTGATCACGTAGTCCGAATCCTTCACGGCTTCATCGGTGAGTACCTTTGGGCTGTTGTTGGCAATGTCGATGCCCTCTTCGGCCATGGCCGCAATAGCCGATGGGTTGATTTGGTCCTTAGGTTCGGTTCCGGCCGAGAGCACCTGAACGCGGTCTCCGGCCAAAGCCTGCAGGTAACCCGCAGCCATCTGTGAACGGCCTGCGTTGTGAACGCAAACGAAAAGTACTGCTGCTTTTTTGTCTAACATGGTTTCCTTATGGCTTGACCGTTAGCGGTCCACGTATCAATTTGTGCTGAGCGGCCTGGGCCACAGGACGCAATGCTAACAGGTCAACATTAACGTGACCCGGAAGCTCCAGAGCCAGAACGATGGCCTCAGCAACATCGGCAGCCGAAAGCGGGGCTTCGACTCCCGCGTAAAGCTCCTCGACCTTGGCAACCTCACCGGCAAAGCGGTTCAGCGCGAACTCATCGGTCTTCACCATTCCGGGCGCAAC
>CAIYOE010000220.1 GCA_903927775.1 uncultured Micrococcales bacterium
CAGAACTACCGCGTCTCGGACGACAGGTTCGATGTCGATTGAATCGTCAGTAACCATGAAGTCGTCTTCTTCCATAACAGAATAAGCGAAAAGTTCCTGAAAATCTACTTCGACAGGCAAATTGAGTGGGTCAAGGCAGCGGCTACACTCGCCAGTTGCGGTTCCAAAGACCTCGGCGGTTGCCAAAATGCCCTCGTGTACCGATTCCAACCTCAGATCTACTTCGATTACAGAACCCTGACGGATGCTCATAGCGCCCTCGCCCAGGGGCTCGTCCACGGTCAGGTCCAGTTCAAGCTCACGCATCTGGCCTGGTCGGCGCATGATCTCGTGAACCGGAATCAAAAACTGCGATTCGGTGCTCATTATTCGCTCATCTTTCGGTTGGCTCTTTCGCTCGCCAAAGCGCGAGCCACCGGCTCGGAAACATACTTGTCGACTTTTCCGCTCAGGTCGGAAACCTGCTTGACCAGACTGGAACTAATGTGTCCATGAACCGGATCTGCTGGGATAAAGATGGTCTCTACACCTGCCAGATCGCGGTTTACCTGTGCCATCGGAAGCTCATAGTCTAGGTCAACATTGGTGCGCACGCCTTTTACGAGTGCCTTTGCCCCAACCATTCGGCAGTAGTCAACCAGCAGACCACCATCCAGAGTGTCGACCACGATTTTGGTGTGCTTTGGCAGATCGAGTTCGGCCAAACTGGCCCGAATCAGCTCAACACGTTGTTCGCTGCTGAAACGCGGAGACTTGGCCGGGTTGTGAACCACAACAAAGTGGAGTTCGCTGAACAACGATGCGGCGCGACGCGCGATATCCAAGTGCCCCAGGGTAACCGGATCAAATGAACCAGGATAAACAGCGATGGTGGACATGCTTCTAGGTTAGCCGACTGCCTAACCCTTAGCCAGATTCGCCTGGGCGGCCTCATCGATGCGCGCCAGCGATTCAGCCAGCGCAAGGTGTCGTTCCAACGTGGGATCAGCGGCAAAAAGCGACTCCACAGCCTTGCGCATTCGCTGAATCAACTCGGTGTCCTGAACCACCCTGAGAAGCCGCAGCGATGACCTGCCGCCGCTCTGACTGGACCCAAGCACGTCGCCCTCTCGGCGCAGTTCTAGGTCGATTTGGCTCAACTCGAAGCCATCGGTGGTGGCGGCTACCGCCATGACTCTCTCCAATGCCGGCGTGCCTTCCTCGGCAGTGGTCAGCAGCAGGCAGAGTCCGGCGTGTGCGCCACGACCCACGCGACCTCGTAGTTGATGCAGCTGGGCAACGCCAAAGCGGTCAGCATCCAGCACCACCATCACGGTGGCGTTTGGCACATTGACACCAACCTCAATCACGGTGGTGCTCACCAAAACATCTATCTGGCCAGCCGAAAAAGCTGCCATGACAGCATTCTTTTCTTCGCTTGGCATGCGGCCGTGCAAAACCTCGATGCGCAATCCGGCGAGCGCCGGCAGATTACGCAGCGCCTCGGTCATAGATATCGCAGAAGCGATTGGTGTCTTGGCCTTTGGCGGTTCTGCAGCTCCCCCGATATCCCCCGCCAGACCCAAATCGGTGTCTTGCTGCAAGCTGCCGCCGGCTTCAACCAGTTCCTGAGCCGGGTCGTCTTCATCGATGCGCGGACAAACCACAAACGCTTGCCTACCGGCCGCTACTTCCTCGGCTATGCGGGTCCAGGTTCGGGCAACCAGCGCTGGCTTACTGAACTGCACAACATGACTGGCGATTCCCTGGCGACCACCTGGCAGCTCGGTGAGGGTGCTCACGTCTAGGTCGCCAAAGACGGTGACTGCCAGCGTGCGAGGAATCGGGGTTGCTGTCATGGTGAGCATGTGGGGCGAGGTTTTGCCCTTGAGCCGAAGCGCTTCGCGCTGTTCCACACCAAAGCGGTGCTGTTCATCTACCACCACTAGGCCGAGGTCAAAGAACTCCACCTTGTTGGCAATCAGCGCGTGGGTACCCACCACGATCTGAGCCTTGCCACTCACCAGTTGCAACATGGCGCGTTTGCGCTCTGCCGTTCCCATCTGGCCGGTCAGCAGGGTTAGACCGACCTGGCGCGCTAAGTCCTCACCAAGGGACGCCAACATGCTGTTGTAATGCTGGCTTGCCAGAACCTCAGTCGGGGCCAGCAAAGCCGCTTGTCCCCCGCTGTCGGCAACGGTGAGCATGGCTCGCAGGGCAACCAGAGTCTTTCCGCTACCAACCTCTCCCTGAAGCAAACGGTTCATGGGGTGTGGCCTGGCTAGGTCATCGGTGATTTCTTGGCCAACCGCAACCTGCCCGGCTGTCATGGTAAACGGCAGCGATGCGTCGAACTTGGCCAGCGCTCCTCCAGGTGCAGCGACTCGAACGGTGGATTGCAAGTGCGCGTTTTCGGCCCTGCGCTTGAGCAAAGTGGCCTGGAGCAAAAAAGCCTCGTGGGCTTTCAGGGTTTTGTGAGCGTGCCAGTGGTCATCGTGGTTTTGCGGCTGGTGGATTTTGCGAATAGCGTCTTCCAGACTCAACAATCCCTCTGTGGCAACTACATAGGTGGTCAGTTCGTCATCGATGGGCGGCAGAGTGTCTAAAACCACCGCGAGCGCTCGCTGCAAGGCCCAGGTGGTAACGCTGCTAGCCGCCGGGTAAATGGGAATCGGAACCTCGGCCCAGGCTTTGGCCTTGGATTCGTCCATTTCCTCGTTGAACAACTCGTATTCGGGGTGCGAAAGCTGCAACCGACCGCCATACTCGCTGATCTTGCCGGCGAAGAGCCCTCGGGCACCCGGGCGCAAGTCTTTGAGGCGCCAGGCCTGATTAAAGAAGGTCAGGGTCACCTGGCCTTCGCCATCGGTGATTCGAATCTCAAGGATCGAACCGTTTTTGCCCTTCATTCGGCGCTCTTTGGCATCTACTACATCGGCCACAATCGTGACCGCCTCGCCAATCGGAATCTGCATGATTGGCGTGAGCTCTCCGCGGGTGTAATACCGGCGCGGATAGTGGGTCAGTAAGTCTGCGATGGTTCGCAACCCAAGGTGCTTGGCAAAGGCCTTGGCTGTGCGGTCGCCAAGAACGCGATCCAGCGGGGTCAATGGCAGCAACATGTTTCAATCTTGCCTCAAGTCACCCACATCGAATCGGGTCTGGCACCTAGTGCTCCATCGATGCCCGAAATTTCAAGTGCGAGTATCCTTGTCCAGTGACCAGAATCATTGCCGGTATTGCCGGA
>CAIYOE010000221.1 GCA_903927775.1 uncultured Micrococcales bacterium
CAAAGGTTACCCTAGCGTAATCTTTTTCCATCGCTTGAAAACCCGTTCCACTTCGGTGGGGCGGGTTTTCTTTTTGGGTAACAAAACCGAACTGTTCACCATGAACGATTAGCCTAAAAACATGTTTTACGTACTGATCAATCATGGATGGACCAACACGCGTCCGTACGGTCACTGGCAACGCAATGCTGCCGTGGAATTGCGCCGGCAGGGGCACCAGGTGTTTTATCCGCAGTACCCAAACACATCGAATCCAAACTTTGATGAATGGTCCAGCCTGCTCAATGCGGAATTGAACCTGCTGCTAGAGACCCGCGCAGATTCCACCGATGAAGTAATCGTGATTGGGCACTCGCTGGGTTGCGTGAACTGGCTCAAGTCGGCGGCCCTGGGTTTACTGCCCGAGGGCTTTGTTGCGGATCGAGTCTTGTTGGTTTCGCCACCGGAGCCTGTGCGCTTAATTGGCGTTCCAAGCTTTTCTTTTGATCCAAACGACCCTGCCATCAAAGCCGCTTTCCGGAACGCCGCCAAGCAAACCACCGTCCTTGCCAGCGACAAAGATGTCTGGTTGCCGAGCGGAATCCAGAAGGTTTACGGTGAGCCATTTGGCATAGAGCCAGTGATACTTCCTGGCGTCAAGCACCTTTCACTGAGCGAGGGTTTTTCATCGTGGCCCGGTGTCATTAACTGGGTAAACGATCCGGCAGCCGACCTGACCGAACATGGCGGATTGACACCTGTTTAGCCCGATTCAAAACGCTAGGCTTGCCACATGAGAATTTTGCTTGTGGGTGCCGGTGGTGTTGGAGACGCGATTGCTAAGGTCGCTGCTCGCCGTGATTTTTATGAATTGTTCGTGGTGTCGGATTTCGACATTGCTCGCGCCAACCAGACCATCCAGTGGATTCGCGATCGTCACGGAGAAGAAGTTGGCGGGCGTTTTTTGTCGGCCAAGATCGACGCGAGCGTTGCCGCTAACGTAACCGAAATGATTCGTGAGTTCGACATCACCCACGTGGTGAATGCGGTTGAACCACGCTTTGTACCAACCATTTTTAGCGGAACATTCACCGCGGGAGCCAACTACGTGGACATGGCAATGAGCCTGAGCGAGCCACACGAAACGGACCCGTTCCACCAGACCGGCATCAAGTTGGGCGACGCCCAATTTGCCGTTGGCGAGCAGTGGGAACGTGCTGGAAAATTGGCTCTGGTCGGTGCCGGTGTGGAGCCCGGACTTTCTAACATCTTTGCTCGTTACGCAGCCGACAACCTGTTCAGCGAGGTCGAGGAATTCGGCGTCCGCGATGGTGCCAACCTGGTGGTCAGAGACGAAGCCGGTAACGAAATATTCGCTCCGAGTTTTAGCATTTGGACCACCATCGAGGAATGCTTGAACGCCCCGGTGCTCTATGAAAAGAAGAAGGGCTGGTTCACCACCGAACCGTTCAGCGAGCCAGAGATTTTTGAGTTCCCTGAGGGCATCGGCGCTGTGGAATGTGTGAACGTGGAACACGAGGAAGTGCTCATGCTGCCGCGAACCTTGGACTGCAACCGAGTGAGCTTCAAATACGGGCTGGGCAGTGAATTCATCGGTGTTTTGCAGACCCTGCACAAGCTTGGGCTGGACCGCACCAAAGCCACCCGCGTGCGCTCGGCTCAAGGCCCGGTAGATGTCTCGCCGCGCGACGTAGTTGCGGCTGTGCTTCCGGATCCTGCCAAGATCGGTCCGTACATGACCGGCAAGACTTGTGCCGGCGTGCTTGTCACCGGTAAGGACATGGATGGACGCGACCGCGCGACCTACCTTTATCACGTGCTGGATAACCAGTTTGCTGTGGAGGAATTCGACAGCCAGTGCGTGGTCTTGCAGACTGCATACGTTCCAGTTTGTGCACTTGAACTTATAGCTAAAGGCGTGTGGAAGGGAGAAGG
>CAIYOE010000222.1 GCA_903927775.1 uncultured Micrococcales bacterium
CAAGGTGAACCCGGCGCTTTGGGCTGGCTTGGCTGGTGGCAGCACCGACTTCTTTACCAGCAATCAGGCAAAGGTTCTGAGTTACGGACGGACCAAGGCCAAGAACAAGGTGATTGTCCTTGCCAACCTGAGCCAGAAGGCAGTGTCAGCCAAGCTGAACTTTGGCAAATACGCCGGCACCTATTACGACTACTCGAATGGTAAAAAGGTGGCGGTTGCCAAGAGCGCCAGTGTCAAGATTCCAGCCTGGGGATACGTGATTTACAGCACTGTCGCGGTGAAGTAACACGAATATCCTTAGGATAAGCGCCCACGATCTATTGGGGCGTGTTCAGCGGGAATACACGCAAGTCAATGGGGCTTTACTAGTCAGAGACCCAAAGGAAAAATCATGCCAGCAATCACCGCAGATACCCTCACCTTGCCTCGCCTATCCGAGGCCGTCGGCCGCTCGCGCCCAGTCAAGAGCGTGACCAGCGGCCCTAAAGCCTACGAGGGCGAAGGGTTTCCCGTTACCCGCGCGTTTGCTGGAGTGCCTCCACAGGAACTAGACCCGTTTGTGCACATGGACCAGATGGGCGAAGTCGAGTACGCGCCCATGGAGCCAAAGGGAACTCCTTGGCACCCACATCGCGGCTTTGAGACCTTTACCTACATGATCGATGGCACCTTTGAACACCAGGACAACCACGGCGGCGGAGGCGTAATTGAAAACGGTGCCACGCAGTACATGACCGCCGGTGCCGGGATTTTGCACATTGAAACCCCGCCCGAGTCACTCGTTATGAGCGGCGGCGTGTTCCACGGAATTCAGCTTTGGATCAACCTTCCGGGCAGCAAAAAGATGATTGCGCCTGCCTACCAAAACCTTGAGGGAGACGACGTAACTTTGCTTTCCAGCCAGGATGGCGGTTCCCTGCTGCGTGTTTTGGCCGGAGAAATCGATGGCCACACCGGTCCGGGTAAGAGCCAGACCCCGATGTCGATTGCTCACCTAACAGTTGCACCGGGTGCGAGCGTGTCGATTCCCTGGAACCCAATGTTCAACGCGCTGGCTTATGTTCTTGCCGGCGAAGGTTCGGTTGGCGAAGGCGAAGTTGGCGCAACCGCGGCACCAATCAAGGTTGGCCAGCTGGCAGTTTTTGGCCAGGGCGATCGCTTGGTCATCACAGCAAACGAAAAACAGGATTCGCGCACCTCGGCCATGGAAGTCTTTTTGTTGGGTGGGCAGCCGATTCGCGAGCCGGTTTTCCAGTACGGTCCTTTCGTAATGAATGACAAGCAGGGCGTGATCCAGGCTATGGAGGACTTCCACTTTGGTCGATTCGGCCAGATTCCAGCAGACGCAATCCAACCTTTTAGGGGATAAATCCCTAGGCTTTAGCCATGACCAAATCGGCGTCTATCTGGAAAGACAAGCGCTTTGTCTGGCTTTGGTCCGGACAAACCATCAGCTCGCTGGTTGCCGGTTGGATTGGCAATGCTTACGGAGTGACCACAGCTATGTGGATTGGAGCAATTGGCGTGCTGTTTTCGTCTGCCTGGGTGGTGTTCTCGCCGATTCGAACTATGCGCGAACTACCGAGCCAC
>CAIYOE010000223.1 GCA_903927775.1 uncultured Micrococcales bacterium
CTCCCCCACCTTGTTTCTTTGCCTGATACATGAGGGAATCACTGATCTTCATGGCGTTTTGGAATGATTCACCAGACTGCCAAAGCGACACACCCAAGCTTGCCGAGACTGTAATTTCCAGTCCAGTTTTTGTCTTAAAGGCACCGTTTAGCTGCGAAAGCACTCGCTCTGCAGCAGCCTTTGCCCCTGCCAAGTCTGTGACATTGAGCGCCAACAGCACGAACTCGTCTCCACCCAGACGAGCAAGCACATCGGTTGGTCGAATCTGTTTAATTAGGTCCGCTGCCACGTGGCTCAGGAGCTCATCGCCCACGGCATGACCGTGAGTATCGTTGACGCTCTTGAAATGGTCTAGGTCGAGATACATAACTGCGTGGACAGCGCCACTTGGGCTCTGTTCAATAGGCTCCACCATTAGGTCTAATCCACGCCGATTTAGCATCCCGGTAAGGGAGTCATGCGTGGCCCGGTAGTGGAGTTCACCTCGTGCACGCTCTTGTCGAATCACCTTGGGCAGCAAAATACCCGCGGTTGAAAGGGATGCCACGATGTCTGGAGTCAGAGCCTGCGTGTTTGGCACAACAAAAACCAGGCGCAATGCAAATGAGAGAACTCCAGCCACATCAAGGACAACAACGTTACGGACACCGGCGCGTTTCAACTGATCCGATTCTCCAAGCCAAGAGACTTGATCCACCGAAAGCAAAGCAGGTCTGGGGAACTGAGGCGTCTGGTCAATGACAACCGTGAAATTGCCAGTTTCCGCAAGTCGCCGGATGCTTTGCGGCGCTACGTTTTCAAATCTCCAAGGCTCGGCGTGAAGTTCGGCGTCTTCTACCCAATAGGAACGTGCCGCCCACCACCCATTGGTCTTGATGATTTCGTCTACCAACTCGGTAACAATTTGCCTCGAGTTGTCTGAGTTGTTCGCATTAGCCTTAGCGGCGACCAGTTCTGCGGCCATTCTGTTTGATTCCAGAAGTTCGACAACACGACGACTGGCCTTTGCCAGAGCCTCTATTTGGACCATGGTGAAATCGTGAGGGGCGAAATCAAGAACTACGAACGCCCCAAGCGCCACCCCGTTAGGTGCGATGACCGGCATACCCGCCAGCGCCTTTACGTGACCGAACCCAATCTTTTCAAGCATCTCTAGCTGGTTGTGATCTGCATTGCTGGCATCGTTGAAAACGATCGTGCGCATCGGGTCCACAATCTGGCTCACGATAAGACTTTGATCTATTGCCATGACTGGCACATCGATGCCGTATGCGGATTTCACGACTGTGGTCTCCGCTCCTACGAAAACCAGCATGGCTGCAGCCACGCCACAAGTAACGGCAACAGATTCCACAATCTCATCGAAGCGCGCTTCTGGCTTGGAGTGGTCCAACTGGTACTGCTCAAGAGTGGCCTTGCGCAGCTCAAAAGAAACTTGCGAACCCGAGTTCAACGTCTCTCCTGCCCAAATCGCCGTGTTTCGGTTTTCGTAACACTTTCGCTAGGTTTTAGCCGATAGTGTGAATACTGAAATCAGTCTAGGCGTGTGACGCACTCACTGGAAGAAGAGGTTCTCGCATGGGCATTGCCGGCGGTAAAGTGAACATTCTTATCCGTGTTGCCAATCAAGGTATAGATGCCCTTGAACCAACCGTGGTGGCCTCGACTCACGTTAGAAACCACGGGCTTATCATGCTTACCTTTGGCAAGGACCGCCCCGATCTTGAAGAACTAGCGCAGCTATACGGGCTTGAATACGCGGTCAACGATGAACTACCAGCTCGCGCACAGTACGAACCAACATTGATGATTGAAGCCGGCGAGATACCTGCACCGGACTGCCTCGAAGCAATCAGCAAGGTGGCAGTTCCACAGGGAATCTTCCGACTCCCGAAGTCGAAAATACCAATCACGAAGCGATTGATGGCGGCTCTTTCGGCCCTTGGGCGAAACATCAGCGCCGACGACAACCGCGGTTATCAAAGGCAGCTGGAACGACAAAAAGTTAGCATGATGGCTTTCATTGCGGGCTATCCGGCCTCGTGTATCGACATCCATGCACGTGGTGGCGGCTTTTTGATGCCCCGAAATATTCTGCGCATCGACCAAGAGGTCCCTGTTTCGGTAGATTGCCGAACTATGGCCGGTACTACCGAGTCGGCTACCGGAAAACTATTGATCAAATCCTTGGTTCGCCTAACGGAATCGGGGCAAACCTGGCGAGTTGGTGGCCCGATTAACTGGGACAGCCACAGAGATCAAAGTTTAGTTTTGGAACATGCGTTTGTATCAGAGCGCTTCGATAAACACCCTTGGCAGCGAGCAACGCCTCGTTTCCCAGTTTCATTGGCCGCTGTCGTCTCTGGATTCGATGCGGAATGTATCGACCTGAGCCAGGCCGGTGCAGCCTACGTGGCAAAAATAGCGGGCGTAGCCCCCGAGGACAAACTTGATGTGGAGTTAGTGCTTGACCAAGACATGCGCGTCAAAGGTGTTTTGACCGTTAAGGGCGTAAATCACTTGGAAAATGACGTGGTGCGCATGGGCGGAATCATGCAATGGGAAGACGCCAAATGGCAGGAAACTCACCTTCCGCAAAGCTAGTCAGACATAAAAAGTGGTCCGAGCCAGTTGGCTCGGACCACTTTTGTCTGGGCTTCAAGGAATAGCCCAAGTTTTGTGTTACGGAGTTACCTCTGGCTTTGGGGACTTAGTTGGCTTTGGAGCCAACGAAGGCTTAGCTGGAGCGGTTGGCTTTGGTACAGCGGTGGCCTTAACCGGCTGGGTCGGTTTGGCCGGAACGGCTGCGATCTGGGCCAAAGCGGAGTCGCGGGCCGCGGTCGCTGCAGCAACCGCAGCCTGGAAGGCGTTGCGAGCGGCGGTCTTGGCGTCTGCGGTGGTGGCGGCCTTTACGGCTGCCTCGCGGGTTGCCGCAGCAGCCGAGACTGCATCGCGGAATGTGTTACCCACAGTCTGCTTGGCAACCTGGGCGGTGTGGTTCAACTGCTGCCAAGACCACATTGCGGCTTGGTATTGCTGCATCGAATCGCGGTTGGCAGCCTGCTGAGCCTTGAAGGCGTTCTGGTCGGCCTTGAACTGTGTTACCGAAGCGCGGTAGGCATCTAGCGCAGCCTTGTTTGGGTTTACCGGCGCGGTCTTGGTAGGTGCAGGAGCTGGAGTGGCATCGGCTGCGAAGGCAATCGAGGTAGCACCCACGGTTAGAGCAACTGCGGTGGCAACTGCCACGGCTGCAATCTTTGTGAACTTCATTTGGTGTCCTTTGCTTGGGTTGGGGATCTAACAACTTCATTGTGCAGCACTAACTTTGTGAAGTCTTTGTGAAAATCCATCGGTGGTTTTGTTAAGAACCAATCCTCTGGTTGGCTAGGCACATGGCAAAAATACTGGTGGTAGACGACGAAATCGGAATCCGCGACGTCCTTTGTGATGGGCTTCACCTGGCCGGCTTTAGCACAGTTACCGCCATCGATGGTTTTGATGCACTGAAAATTCTGCGCGACGAACCAGTGGACCTGATTATTGCCGATATCAATATGCCTCGGATTAACGGCTATGAAATGTTGGAGCGGCTTCGCGAGCAGGGCGACGAAACCCCTGCCCTGTTGCTCACTGCCAGACATGATCGAGCAGATGTCACTAGAGGACTGCGCCTCGGAGCCGATGACTACGTGACCAAGCCCTTCGGGCTCGAGGAACTCACCCTTCGGGTCAAGGCGATTCTTCGGCGCACCAATTCATCTGAAGACGACGATTCGTTGAAACTGGGTCCGCTACAGCTTTTCGAGTCAAGCCACTCTGTACTCCTAGATGGCAGCCCTGTAGAACTTAGCCCAACCGAGTTCAAGTTGCTGCGGTACCTCCTGAAGCAGCCCAAAAAGGTGGTTCGTAAAGAGGTATTGCTAGACGCCATTTGGGGAATGGGCTTTGCCACCGGGGCCACCGTGGTAGACACCTATATCAGCTACCTGCGCAAAAAACTGCACACGCCAACCTGGCAGGGGATCAAAACTGTTCGCGGAATTGGTTTTCTAATCACCGATGAACCCGCCGGCCAGGATTCATGAAACTACAGACCCGCCTCACGATAACCACGGCAATACTCATTGGAGTTGCCACTTTAGTTGGCGGTGGAGCAGCCGCTTTCACTAACTTTCAGGGCCAACTCAATTCGGCGGAAACCACGCTGAACCAAGAAGCCGCCTCTATTTCCAAATCCAAGGGGCAGGAACTGCCCACCGCTCTTCTGATTGGCGCTGCCAACCCCACGGGCATGGGAATCAGCTTTGTAGACATCAATGGCAACTATTCGGTTTTGCAAGATGGTCCTGGGCTTCGGTCATCCAAGCCAGACGCCAACATTCTGGCCGACGCCTCAAGTGCGGCTCTGCAAAGAACCAGCCCAGCGCAAAAGGGATACCTGCTGCGGACAGTTGCTCTGCCAGACAACGAGTATGTTGTGCTGACCGTGAGCACTGATCAAATTCGCACCCTTTATGCGCAGAGCCTGCGAGTGGTTTACGGCTTCGCCGGCATCGCTGTGGTCCTAGCCTGTGGATTCGTGTGGTTCTTTATCAGGCGTGACTTGCGGGGCATTAGACGCCTGATTAGGCAGGCAAAAGAGATAGCCGATGGCAAACGAGACGACTTCGAGGGTGTGGTAGCCGCAGAAAAATCGTTTTTGGGCACGGATGAAGTCACCTTACTGGGGCAGTCGCTAGACACCATGGTTCAGGAGCTTCAGGCGAACAAACTAGAAATGCGCAGGTTCTTGGGCGATGCAAGTCACGAACTGCGAACCCCGCTTACCGTGATCCGTGGTTACCTCGAGCTCCTAGACGACCCGCGTTCGCTCGGCGATGAAAACTTTGCGCCTAAGGCAATTACCAAGATGACTCACGAGGTGATGCGCATGCAACAACTTATCGACGACCTACTCTTGCTGGCCGAGTTGGGAACAAAGAGCGAATTGCCCGCACTCACCAAAGTGGACTTTGAATCCTTAGTTGCCAACGAACTCGAAAACCTGGCTCACCTGCAGCCAAAACGTTCGGTTGCTCAAGCCCTGGAGTCGGTAACCATCGACGGTGATCAAGAGTTGCTAGTGCAACTTTTGGGCAACCTCTTTGGGAACATCCGGCGCCACACCGCTACCACCGACTTGTTGGAGGTTCACCTTTTGAACCATGGCGCGGAATTAGTCCTCACGGTGGACGACTCTGGGCCGGGGTTGTCTCCGCAAGCCTACGAGCGCGGCATCAATGGGTTCGAACGGTTCGACCCGAGCCGCAGCCGAAGCAACGGTGGCAGTGGGCTGGGAATGAGCCTCATGGCTGGCATAGTTGAGAAACACGGTGGTTCGATCCGACTCACGCCAAGCAAACTAGGCGGTTTGAGAACTGAAATACGTCTACCTGTCGTGCACATAGGTGCTTAGCACTAGAGCGGTTCTGCTTCTGTCACAGCGGCTAGGTAAACTTTGGGTCTAATGCCAAACGAAGCCGCCAAACTAGATCAAGCACAACTGGTGCAGCGATTTGCCGCACCCGTCTACGACGTCTACTACCCGGTCGATGTTTGGAACGAGGTGCTGCCTGGACTTCACCTCGGTGGCACCGATACGTCCGACGACATGAACTCGGTTCACTTTGGCAGTTCGTTCGGCAACGCCGAAACC
>CAIYOE010000224.1 GCA_903927775.1 uncultured Micrococcales bacterium
CCAACTTTTCGCGTTCCAATAGTCCATCGGCTTCCATATCAAGCAAAACCGTCTTGGTCCACCAGTCGGATCTTTCACCGCCTGGAAACACATGGTCAGGTAGGTGGAACACAACCTTATTTCGAATCTCCGTTTGGGTCAATCCAGGCGCACTGCGCGGCAGCACTCGGGTAATCGCAGAACTCATGGCCTCGAACTTGGCCGCATCCACTTTTCCTGTCCAGCCGGGTTGGTTGGCATTGCGCACTTCGACTTTGGGCCCGGTGTCCTTGGATCGTTTGCGCTTGCCTCCACCGCTCTTGGCTTTCACTGCATTCTGAGCCACTAGAGCAAGTCCGCGATTTGCGACTGAATCAGTTGCCTATCGGCTTCTGCCTGAATAGCAGCGATGCTTGCCAATGCCTGCTCAAGCGCCGCGGCAAGGCGCTCATCCATGGCACCGCCCAATGCACGGGCCCAGCCCTCGTGCGCGGAGGCAACTAGCCAGTCGGCAGGTTCATCGATGGCAGCCAAGTGACTAAGCATGTTGTTTGCCACGGCGATTGCGGCCTCATGAGCCCCAACCTTGCTCAGTGCGCGCGAGTAAAGCCAGCAACCAATCGAGAGGTTTTGCTCGTTTCCCACCCTGCGCCACAGGTTCAACGAGGTCGCAGCTAACTCAACCGCCCAAGCCGGGTTTTCTAGAGACTCCACAGCCTCATAGGCCTCGTTGTAACTTGCAGCCGCCATGGCTCGGATATCAAGATCGTTCACAGTAACCTCCTATTTGCGAGTTTAAGCTAGTGCGAGTTTAGGCGGGTCAGGAACTCTCGGGTGCGAACCTGTTGCGGGTTGCCAAAGAAATCGGCCGCAGGGCCTTCCTCAACTACAACTCCCCCATCCAAGAAAACCACCCAGTCGGCTACGTCTCGAGCAAAAGACAACTCGTGTGTGGCCATGACAATGCTGGTGCCTTGGGCTTTGAGCTCGCGAATCAACTCAAGCACTTCTGCGACCAACTCTGGGTCTAATGCGCTGGTTACTTCATCCAGTAAAAGCAGTGCGGGATTCAATGCCACCGCGCGAATTATTGCTGCGCGCTGTTGTTGACCACCAGAGATCTTGTCAGGGTAGCTGTTGGCCTTCTCTGCCAGACCGATGCGGTCCAGCAACGCCAAAGCGGTCTGGTTAGCCTGCTCTTTGCTTAGCTTTTGAACCTTGCGCAAGGCCAACGTGATGTTCTCGAGGATACTCAGGTGAGCAAATAGGTTATATGCCTGGAATACCAAGCCAACCTGGCGCCTGACCTCATCTTGGTTCACACGCGGGTCGCTGATGTCCTGGTTGTTCAAAAAGATCTGGCCATCGCTGACTTGCTCAATCAGGTTGATGCAGCGCAGCAAAGTTGACTTGCCCGACCCCGAAGACCCGATCAAAGCCACAATCTGACCGCGATAGACCTCTAGGTCTACTCCGGCCAAGACTTGCCGTTCATCAAAAGCCTTATAAAGCCCGCGAACGCTAAGAATCTGCGGCCCCAACACCATCTCGGTCACAGCACACCACCCACCTGTTCGCGGCTGGCCAGTCGGCGGCTAATCCAGTCGGTCAGGCGCACCGTGGGAATCGCTAGCACCACAAAACAAAGCCCCGCCACCAGGTATGGGGTGAAGTTGGCATAGTGAGACACCTGAATCTGCGCGGCGCGAACGGCATCCACCGCTCCAAGAACGGAAATCAGACCCACATCTTTTTGCAGCGAAACAAAGTCATTCATTAGCGGAGGCGCCACCTTGCGCAGTGCCTGAGGCAAGACCACCAGGCGCATCGACTGCGCGTAGGTCAGCCCCAGGGATCTAGCCGCCAAGCGCTGCGATGGGTGAACCGCCTCTATTCCGGCCCTAAACACCTCTGCAACATACGCCGAATAAGTCAGGATAAGCGCAACGGTTCCCAGCACCTCTGCAGGAATACGACCTAACCATTCCAGACGCAATCCGGGAATCCCAAACCCCACCAGATACAAAACAATGATGAGTGGCATGCCGCGGAACAGGTCCACATAGCCACCCACCAGCAAACGTAGCGGTGTGAAAATGGGTGACCTAAGGGTACGAACCAGCGCCAGAATCAAACCGAAAACGAGAACGCCAATCGAGGCAAACACCAAGACCTGCAGGTTGACCCAAAG
>CAIYOE010000225.1 GCA_903927775.1 uncultured Micrococcales bacterium
CTCCCGAACTAATGGCTCAGCAAGTGGAAAACGCAAAAGCGCTTCGCAGCATGGATGACGAAGTCGAGGACTAAAAAAGATAGTCCCGATTAGGGTTTGACCCGCGCGCCTAGTTGCAGGTAGACTTGACCCTTGGTATTGACCACCCATTTTTGGTAGTCAATGTGAAAACTTGGATCCCCAGAAGTTTTGATTCTTCAATGAGCGGATTCATTTCAATCCGACATAGAAACGAAAAGGCAATTTAGCGTGCGTACTTACTCACCAAAGGCTCACGAGCTGTCCAACGAGTGGCTCATCATCGATGCCACCGACGTTGTTTTGGGCCGCCTGGCAACCCACGCCGCAGCACTACTGCGCGGCAAGCACAAGCCAACCTTTGCTCCTCACATGGACAACGGTGACTTCGTCATCATCATCAACGCAGACAAGGTAGCCCTAACCGGTTCCAAGCTTGCCCAGAAGAAGGCCTACCGCCACTCTGGTTACCCAGGCGGTATGACTGCTACCACCTACGCTGAGCTTCTAGAGAAGACCCCAGAGAAGGCTGTAGAGAAGGCCATCCGCGGAATGATTCCAAAGAACACCCTTGGCCGCGACCAGCTGGCCAAGCTCAAGGTATACGCGGGTCCTTCGCACCCACACGCTGCACAGCAGCCAAAGCCTTTCATCATCGACCAGGTAGCCCAGTAGTAACTGGCTCACAGAAACCAAGGATTATTCGTGGCTAAGAACGACGTTGTAGCAGAAGTAGCTCCAGAGAGCTACACCACCGAGACCCCAGCAGCAAAGGCAGCGGCTCCAAAGGCAGCTCGCCCAGCTCTAACCGTTCCAGGTGCCGGCACTGGCCGCCGCAAGGAAGCAGTTGCCCGCGTTCGTCTGGTTCCAGGCACCGGTGCAATCAAGGTTAACGGTCGTACCCTAGAGGACTACTTCCCTAACAAGCTTCACCAGCAGCTAATCACCGACCCATTCAAGGTTCTAGACCTAACCGGATCGTACGACGTAATCGCTCGTATCTCGGGTGGTGGCGTTGCAGGTCAGGCTGGTGCTCTTCGTCTTGGTATCTCTCGTGCACTGAACGAGATCGACCGCGACAACAACCGTCCAGCTCTAAAGAAGGCCGGATTCCTAAGCCGCGACGCACGTGTTATCGAGCGTAAGAAGGCCGGTCTTAAGAAGGCCCGTAAGGCCTCGCAGTTCAGCAAGCGTTAAGCCCAAAAGCTTCTTCGCTTACAAATGGCCCGCCTGTTTGGCACCGATGGTGTTCGCGGACTCGCTAATCGCGATCTAACCGTTGAAACCTCGCTTTTGCTCGCGCAATCTGCAGCAATCGTGCTTGGCGAAGCCGCTCGTTTAGCTGGCAACAAACCCAAAGCCGTTATTGGCCGAGACCCCCGAATTTCGGGCGAGTTCATTAGCGCAGCAGTAGCTGCCGGACTTGCTAGTTCGGGGGTCGACGTCTTTGATGCGGGTGTTCTTCCTACCCCCGCCACGGCGTTCCTAACCGCAGACCTCGAAGCCGACTTTGGCGTGATGATCAGCGCCAGCCACAACCCGGCAGCCGACAACGGCATTAAGTTCTTTGCCCGCGGTGGACACAAACTCCCCGACGCCGTCGAAGACAAAATCGAAGCCACCATGCAGGCCACCAAACTGGCTCCCCTGGGTGGCGAGGTCGGTCACATTTACCGTTTTGCAGACGCCGAAGACCGCTACCTGGTGCACCTGCTCAAGAGCCTGCCAAACCGCCTGGATGGCATCCA
>CAIYOE010000226.1 GCA_903927775.1 uncultured Micrococcales bacterium
AACAAGGCCCGCGAGCGTGCCGACCGCGAGGGCGTCGACGTACGCTTCTACTCGGTCATCTATGCGGCACTCGAGGATATTGAGCAGGCGCTTAAGGGCATGCTCAAGCCTGAGTACGAAGAGGTCGAGACCGGTACCGCCGAGGTTCGCGAGCTATTCAAGTCGAGCAAGGTTGGAACCATCGCTGGTTCGATCGTTCGCTCGGGTTCGATCAAGCGAAACTCCAGCGCTCGTGTTCTTCGCGGTGGAGTTGTGGTTCATGACAACACCAAGATCGAATCGCTCAAGCGCTTCAAGGACGATGCCAACGAAGTCAAGACCGACTACGAATGTGGTATCGGTCTTGCCGGATTCAACGACCTACAGCTCGAGGACATCATTGTTACCTTCGAGATGCGCGAGAAGCCACGCGTTTAGTCGCGCGGCTTGATCCTGAAACTGGGAGTAGAAAATGGTTGACCACGCACGTGCCCGCAAACTAGCCGAGCGCATCAAGGTTCTGGTAGCAGAAGCCTTGGAGCGCGCGGTGAAGGACCCTGATCTGGGTTTTGTGACCATCACCGATGTTCGCGTTACCCCTGACTTGCAGCACGCCTCCATTTTCTACACCGTTTGGGGTTCCGACGAGGACAAGGCCCGCTCGGCCGAAATCATCGAGAAGAACCGCGGACGTATTCGTGGTGAGGTGGGGCGCAATCTTTCGATTCGCCTCACCCCAACCATTGAATTCATCACCGATGTGGTTCCCGAGACCGCAGCTCACATGACCGACCTGCTAGCCGAGGCACAACGCCGCGACGAACAGGTTGCCAAGTTGGCGCAGAACGCTCAGCCCGCCGGCGACGCCAACCCTTATAAGGAACCTCGCAAGCACGAAGACATCGACGATGCCGATGACGAGGACGGCGAGTAGTAGTTGCCAATCCCGGGGTTGCTTCTGGTCGACAAAGAATCAGATTGGACCAGCCACGATGTGGTTGCCAAAGTTCGCGGTTTGGCGGGAACCCGCAAGGTTGGTCACGCCGGAACTCTAGACCCAATGGCTACTGGCCTGTTGCTGATCGGCGTTGAATCGGCAACCAAACTCCTGACTTTCCTAGTGGGGGAGTCCAAGACCTATACGGCCACCATTCGCTTGGGTGCCAGCACTGTCACCGATGATCGCGAGGGCGAGATCCTCCAGCAGACCGAACTAGGGGCGATAGCCGCAATCACACTGGCCAAAATTGAGGCTGCCCTGGATGCCCTCCGCGGCGAAATCATGCAGGTGCCTTCGTCGGTGAGCGCAATCAAAGTGGATGGGCAGCGTGCCTACGCCAAGGTTCGCGGGGGAGACGAAGTCAAACTGGCTGCCAGGCCCGTGACCATTTCGCGATTCAGCATCGATGCAGAACCGCGATTTATAGATGACCATTATCTAGACCTAGATGTGACCGTGGAGTGCTCTAGCGGCACCTACATTAGGGCCCTGGCAAGGGATTTAGGGGCTGCCCTGGGCGTTGGCGGGCACCTCACCGCGCTCCGCAGAACCCACATTGGCCGTTATTCGGTTGATCAGGCTAAGACTTTAGTTGAATACCAAAACATCAAGCAAGCCGGCCAAGACCTTCCAATTTTGCCCAGCGCGCAGGCCGCGCAACAGCAGTTCGAGACCAGAATTTTGAATCCTCAAGAGGTAATCGATATTCGCCACGGCAAACGGATTCCTGCCGAATCGGCACCCAAGTCAGTGGCGATTGCAGCGCTAGATGAATCCGGCGCTCTAGTGGCCATGCTCGAACGCAGCGGTGGTCAGCTCAAATCATCCGTTGTTTTTAGCGAGGCATCAAATGCTTGATTGGTTGTATTCGGTACAGCTGTGCATTGCTCTGGCGATTGGTGTTATCACTCTTGTTCTTGGCCTTGTTGGGCGAGTTCCCAGCGATTGGACAGT
>CAIYOE010000227.1 GCA_903927775.1 uncultured Micrococcales bacterium
CGATAACGTAGCGAATACCCGGCACGGTCAGCGAGGTCTCGGCGACGTTGGTGCTCAAAATCACCCGGCGACGAACGCCCACCATCTTGCTCGGCTCAAAAACGCGGTGCTGATCGGCTGCGCTCAGGCGACCGTAAAGCGGCAACACCTCTGTGCCTTTTTGCAGCTGCCCGGCAACGATTCCGCCCTCAATCGCCTCTTGGGCATCCTTGATTTCGGATTCGCCCGAAAGGAACACCAGCACATCTCCCGGTGCCTCGCGTTCCAGTTCCTTTAGCGCCCCAACAATTCCATCGATGTAATCACCCGCGGTTGGTTCCGCAACTGGCTTGCCGCCACCTGATTCGTCGTCCATGTCGTCGCCCGCGGTTTTGTCGGCAACGATGGGGCGGTAGCGAATCTCGATGGGGAAGGTGCGGCCGGATACCTCAATCATGGGGGCGTCGTCGAAGTGACGACTGAAGGCGCCTGGGTCGATGGTGGCCGAGGTGATGATCAGTTTGAGTTCTGGTCGCTGAGGCAGGATTTGCTTTAGGTACCCCAGCAGAAAGTCGATGTTTAGGCTGCGCTCGTGGGCTTCATCGATGATGATGGTGTCGTATTGCTTGAGGGTGCGGTCGCGCTGCAGGGCGTTTAGCAAGATTCCGTCGGTCATTACCTTGACCATGGTTTCCGGCCCGGCTTGGTCGGTGAATCGCACCTGATAGCCCACCAGACCACCGATTTCTGCCTTTAGTTCTTCGGCGATGCGCTCGGCTACCGCGCGGGCCGCGATTCGGCGCGGCTGAGTGTGCGCGATGCTGGTTCTCCCGAGCTCGAGGCACATCTTGGGAATCTGTGTGGTCTTACCCGAACCGGTGGCTCCGGCGATGATTACCACCTGGTTGTCGCGGATTGCCGCCAGGATTTCGTCTTTACGCTCACTGACCGGCAGGTCTGGAGGATACGAAATATGTAGGGGATCCATGATGTTCCAATGGTAATTCACCTTGGCAAGGCGGCGGGCAAGCGTGTAGAGTAATAACAACAACGGCGAGGGCTTTGATTTGATCAGGGCCGTTATCGACGGGGTAGCTCACAAGCCATCCACTCGTTGGGTGGCTTTTTTACTGCCCTAGTTGAAATCACTTTGGTTCGCGCATTCGGGCGGGCCACCAAACAAAGGACACCACTATGGCTGATGTATTCAAGCTAGAAGCAACTCTTCGCGTTAAGTTCGGTAAGGGCGCTGCTCGTCAGGCTCGTATGGCCGGCAAGACTCCTGCTGTGATCTACGGACACAAGTCGGACACCCGCCACGTACACCTAGACGCACACGAGTCGGGACTTGTGCTTCGTCACAAGAACGCACTTATCTCTTTGAGCATCGATGGCAAGAGCGAGCTAGTTCTTGTTAAGAACGTTCAGAAGGACCCAGTAACCCAGATCATCGAGCACATCGACCTAGTTGAGGTTAACAAGGGCGAGCAGGTTCACATCGAGGTTCCAGTTCACGTTGTTGGAGAGATCCTTTCGGGCACCTACGTTGACCTAGAGCACAAGACTGTCAAGCTACAGGCCGAGGCAGACCACATCCCTGAGTTCGTAGAGATCGTAATTGCCAAGCAGGCAGCGGGTCACCACGTACTAGCCAAGGACGTTGTTCTTCCTAAGGGTGTAAGCATGGACCTACCAGCCGACGAGCTAGTAGCAACCGTGATCGAGACCGCTGCAGGACACGCAGCTGAGTAATCAAGCCCCTTTTCTCGTAGTCGGGCTCGGTAACCCCGGGCCCGGCTACGCGGGCAACCGTCA
>CAIYOE010000228.1 GCA_903927775.1 uncultured Micrococcales bacterium
TCCTGGTTGGAAGAAAAGTGACGAATAGCCTCATCTGGGGTAAGTACGACACCCTGCTTGCGGACCTTGATGGCGTGATTTACGAGGGGAAGAACCCCATCGAGCCAGCGCCATCGGTGATAAATGAGCTTCAATCCTCTGGTGTCAAGGTAGCGTATGTCACCAACAACTCATCTCGTCGACCGGAAACCATCGCTGAACAACTAGTGGGGTTTGGCGTGAACGCCACGTCCGAACAGGTTGTAGGTTCCGCGCAAACCGGTGTTGAACTTCTAGCAACACTTATTCCGGCCGGTTCCAAGGTTCTTGTTGTGGGTGGTGACGGCCTGCGCACCGCCGTGACCAACGCAGGTTTTCAACTGGTGGACTCCAGCGACTATGGGCCTGCCGGAGTAATCCAAGGGTTTGCGCCAACAGTTTCCTGGAGTGATTTGGCCGAGGCCTCATTCAGCATCCAAGCGGGTGCAAAGTGGGTTGCCACCAATCAGGACTGGACTCTTCCCCAGGAAAAGGGCCTTGCGCCCGGTAACGGCACCTTGGTTTCGGCTGTGCATACTGCAACTGGAATACTTCCTCCGATCGCCGGAAAGCCCGAGCCGGCAATCTATCATTCGGCTGTAAAAAGAACTCAAGCGCTGCGTCCACTATTTATCGGTGACCGCATCGATACCGATATCATCGGAGCCAATCGTGCCGGGATGGATTCGGTTTTGGTGCTAACTGGCGTGAGTACCCGCAAAGAAGTTTTGGGCATCAAACCAGAAGGTCGCCCAACCTACATCGTTGAATCAACGCAGCTTTTATTGGGCAAATACCCGGAACTCAAGAAAACCAAGCGAGGCTATAAGTCCGGCAAGGTTTTGGTTGAACTTCTGGGTAACAGAGTGCGCGTAGTCGACGGCGAACCAAAAAGCATCGATGCCCTTAGAGCGGCATGTGCGGTTATTTACAACTGTGGTCTTCCCATCCATGCTTTAGATGTTGAGCCAGCCCTCTACCTGTAATGCTCTAAAACCTTGCTCAGTTTGAGCGCTTTACAATAGAAGGCATGAGCGAAAACCTAAGAGAGTCGGTCGAGGCCGAGCTGGGCAGAATCGCCGACCTAGATTTGAATGAACAGCCGGAGGCATTTGGCGCCCTGCGGGATCAGCTCGAAGCTGCCCTAGAAGCACCGGACTCTCAGGTTGAGTAATCGCCTAGACGTGGTCTTGGTTGACCGTGGACTCGCGCGCTCCAGAAACCAGGCAGTTGCTTTGATCGACGCCGAGCGAGTCATTGTTGCCGGCCAGGTTGCCCGAAAGGCGTCTCAAACCGTAGCAGAGGACGCCGAACTACGCATCCTGGAAGCCATCGACTATGTTTCTCGAGCTGGACACAAATTGGCTGGTGCGCTAGACGTTTTTGCCGAAATTGAAATCGAAGGCAAACTGGCCATCGATGTCGGTGCATCCACGGGTGGTTTCACCGAGGTGCTGCTGCGGCGAGGAGCCCGTCAGGTTGTTGCTTTAGACGTGGGTCACGGGCAATTGGTGCCGGAACTGGCGCGAAATCGCAAGGTAATCAATCTGCAAGGTTTCAATGCCCGGGAGTTGTCGCCAGACACCCTAAAGGATGCAACCGCTGAACTGGGGGTGACCATCGATGTTTCCAAGGCGCCCATCGATGTTGTGGTTTCCGACCTCAGTTTCATTTCTTTGACTTTGGTTTTGCCCGCGATGGTTAGCATCGCGCCGAATGCCGAGTACGTGCTTCTAATCAAGCCTCAGTTCGAGGTGGGCAAGCAGAGCCTCAGCGCCCACGGAATTGTGAACGATCACCGACTACGTGCGGGCGCAATCAAGCAGGTTGTGGATTGTGCGGAGAGTCTGGGAATGTATGTCAAGGGCTTGGAGAAATCCTCGTTGCCCGGCACTCACGGAAATATCGAGTATCTCTTGTGGATAAATGCGATTCGCCCCGAGAATCGGCAAGAATGGAACGAGAGAATCGAATCCTTGGCAAAAGAACGTTAGGAGTGACCATGGCAAACGCCCGTAAAGTTTTGTTGGTCGCTCACACTAGGCGCGATGAAGCGCTAACCGCCACGTTTGAAACAGCCGCGCTTTTGTTGGCGCAGGGAATCAGTCCCGTTATGTCGCAGCAAGAACTTCTGGACTGCCAAGCTTGGGGTCAAGCCTCAAACTACCCCGGCGTTCTGGGGCAAGTGTTGCAGCTGGAATCTCAGGTTTCCGTTTCAGAGTTGGAACTGGCCATTGTTCTTGGCGGAGACGGTACCATTTTGAAGGCCGCCGAACTGGTGCGATTAGCATCGACTCCGATTTTGGGTATCAACCTCGGACACGTGGGTTTTTTGGCCGAGACCGAGCGAGAAGGTTTATCCGAGGCAGTTCAGCGGGTGGTAGACATTGACTTCGAGATTGTCGAGCGCCTAACCCTTGACGTATCGGTTTACGTGAACCGAGACTTGGTTTTCAATACCTGGGCTCTCAATGAAGCTACCGTGGAAAAAGGCTCCGCCGAGAAAATGATAGAGGTCGTCGTAGAAATAGATGGTCGGCCGCTCAGTAGCTTTGGCTGCGATGGCGTGGTGATGAGCACGCCAACCGGCTCCACCGCCTACGCTTTTAGCGCCGGTGGCCCCGTAGTTTGGCCGAGCGTGGAAGCCATGCTTTTGGTGCCTCTTAGCGCTCACGCTTTGTTCTCGCGTCCACTTGTAATTAGCCCGGCCTCGATGATGGCAGTGGAAATTCTGCAGCGCAGTTCTGGAAACGGTGTCCTTTGGTGCGACGGCCGAAGAACACAGGTGCTTCCTCAAGGGGCGCGGGTCGAGGTTAGGCGATCTGACAAACCGGTGCGACTTGCCCGATTCCGCCAGGCTGAGTTTACGGATCGCCTGGTCCAAAAGTTTTCTCTTCCTGTAACAGGATGGCGTGGCCCTGAATCCGAGCACGAGGGGGACTCGGCACCTTGATCGAAGAAATTGTCATCCGCGACCTCGGAGTTATTGGCGAGGCCCGCCTCCATATCGGCCCCGGCTTCACTGCTCTGACCGGTGAGACCGGAGCCGGAAAAACTATGATTTTGACCGCGCTCGGTTTGCTGCTGGGTGAGCGCGCCGACAGCGCATCGGTTCGTCGAGGTCAGGAAAGCGCCCAGGTGCATGGCCTGTGGAAACTCGACTCCGCGTCTACTGTAAGCCAAGAGGTTGGCGATCGACTGGCACAGGCAGATGTGGACTACGAGCCCTCGGAACTGATTGTCAGCAGGACCGTTTCCGCTGATGGTAAGTCCCGAGCCAGCATCAATGCCCGCCCAGTTCCCGCAGGATTGCTTACCGAATTGGGCGAGAAGTTAGTCGTTGTTCACGGGCAATCGGAACAAATGCGCCTAAAAAGCCCAGCCGCCCAACGTGAAGCACTGGACGCTTTCGCAGGCCCAGGCATGGCGGAGGCGCTTAGCCAATACCAACAGGATTTCCTTAATTGGAAAACTGCTCAAGAACGGCTAGTTGAGTTACAAACCAAAGCCAGCAGTCGACTCCAAGAGTCCCAAATGATTCGCGCCGAGCTCGAGGAGCTAGACCAGGCGGATCCGAAGCCAGGCGAAGATGAAGAACTGGCCACGATTGCGGAGCGCCTAAACAATTCTGAGGCCATTAGATCTGCTGCTGCAGCGGCTCACGAGGCGCTTTCTTCTGAATCTTTAGGGGATGTTCAAGACGTTCTTGGTCTTCTTAGCCAGGCACGTAAATCTCTAGAATCGGGTGCTCAGTTCGACTCACGCTTGGAGCCCCTGGCTTCGCAGCTCAAGGAGCTTGGTATCCAAGCTCGAGATGTGGCCGGGCAAATTGCCTCTTTGTTGGCTTCACTCGAAGTCGATGGCGAACGAAGCCTTGACGAAGTTCAGGCTCGTCGGTCAGTCTTAATCGGTTTGATGAGACGATTTGGCCCTTCTCTTGATCAAGTTATTTCCTATCGCGAAAGTGCATCGTTGCGCTTATTAGATCTGGACTCGAGCGAGGACCAGGTAACAGAGCTGCAAGCTCAAGTTGAGCAAATGCACCACGCGCTCGTGGCGCAGGCGAGGGAGATCACGCAGGTGCGACTCGCCGCAGGTGAAAGCCTTGCGCAGCAGGTTACCGAGGAGTTGCACGCATTGGCGATGCCCGGCTCCACGCTTGTGGTCCAAGTAACGCCTGCCGAACTAGGACCTCATGGCGGAGACAACATAGCTATCTTGTTGAGTTCGTACCAAGGCGCCGAGGCTCGCCCGCTTGGAAAGGGAGCGAGCGGTGGTGAACTTAGCAGAATCATGTTGGCTATCGAAGTAGTCTTGGCCAAGACCAAGAGCAATCCAACATTCATCTTCGATGAAGTAGACGCCGGAGTCGGTGGCGCGGCAGCAATCGAAATCGGTAAGCGCCTGGCGCGACTCGCACAACAAGCCCAGGTGATCGTTGTCACTCACCTCGCCCAAGTCGCGGCCTTCAGTAACACTCACCTACGTGTGCTCAAAACTCACGCCGATGAATTCACCGCCAGCGATGTGGTGAACCTGACCGAAGTAGCCCGAGTAGAAGAGCTGGCTCGCATGCTCTCGGGTATGAGCGACAGCGAACTAGCCAGGGCGCACGCTGCGGAGCTGTGGCAACTCGCCAAGCAGCAGTGGCCGCACGCTTAAATGGTGTTACACCGGCAGGGCCGACTAAATTAATTTAGCCAATCTGGGGCGACACGTAGTCGGGCGCGGCGCGGAATGTTAGGCTTTAATTCCATGGCAGAAGCGATGGAATCCGGTACAACACGTCACATTTTCGTCACCGGTGGTGTGGCCTCGTCCCTTGGTAAGGGGCTGACGGCGGCCAGTCTTGGGAACCTGCTAACCGCGCGCGGTTTACGCGTTGTCATGCAAAAACTAGACCCGTACCTGAACGTGGACCCGGGAACCATGAACCCGTTCCAGCACGGCGAAGTGTTCGTTACCGAAGACGGTGCCGAGACCGACCTTGATGTTGGCCACTACGAGCGTTTCCTAGACTTCAACCTCGCGCAGAGCGCAAACGTGACCACCGGCCAGATCTACTCGACGGTCATCGCCAAGGAGCGCCGCGGTGAGTACTTGGGTGATACCGTTCAGGTCATTCCTCACATCACCGATGAGATCAAGCGCCGCATGCGCCTACAGTCTCACGAGACTCCGGCACCAGATGTGATTATCACCGAGATCGGTGGAACCGTGGGCGACATTGAATCGCTTCCATTCATCGAGGCAGCGCGTCAGGTGCGACACGATGTAGGACGCGACAACGTGTTTTTCATCCATGTTTCGTTGGTTCCTTACCTGGGTCCTTCTGGTGAGCTAAAAACCAAGCCAACTCAGCACTCTGTAGCCAGTCTGCGTTCGATCGGTATTCAGCCAGATGCGTTGGTGCTTCGCTCCGATCGCGCTCTGCCGCCAGGCATCAAGAACAAGATTGCTCTCATGTGCGACGTAGACCTTAAGGCAGTGGTCAGCGCTGCCGACGCCTCGAGCATTTACGACATCCCAACAGTTTTGAACGACGAAGGTCTGGACAGCTACATCATCAAGGCCCTTGATCTGAAGGCCGGCGAAGTCAACTGGGATCACTGGACTCCGGTTTTGAAGGCCGTTCACGAGCCAAAGCACGAGGTAACTATCGGTCTAGTCGGTAAGTACATCGACCTTCCGGATGCTTACCTGAGCGTTACCGCGGCGTTGCACGCAGGTGGTTTTGCAAATCAGAGCAAGGTCAAGATCAAGTGGATCGCAAGCGACACCTGTGAAACCCCAGAGGGTGCGGCAGAGGCTCTGGCCGACGTTGACGGAATCTGTATCCCCGGTGGATTCGGTGTTCGTGGCATCGAGGGCAAGCTTGGCGCACTTACCCACGCTCGTGAACACCTGATTCCTACCCTGGGTCTGTGCCTTGGCCTTCAGTGCATGGTTATTGAGTACGCTCGAAACAAGGCGGGGCTCGCCGGCGCAAGCAGCACCGAGTTCGACCCGAACGCCCAGTTCCCGGTCATCGCAACCATGGCCGAGCAGGTAGACATTCTCGCCGGCGGCGACCTTGGAGGCACCATGCGCCTTGGAACTTATACCGCCGCGCTAAAGCCTGGCTCGATTGTGGCTGGCGCTTACGGCAGTGAAACCACCGAAGAGCGTCACCGTCACCGCTACGAAGTGAACAACAACTACCGCGACCAAATTGCCGAAGCCGGCCTGGTCTTCAGTGGCACCTCGCCAGATGGTCACCTCGTGGAGTACGTGGAACTTCCGAGCGAGGTTCACCCTTACTACGTTGCGACCCAGGCGCACCCTGAGTTTAAGAGCCGTCCGACCAAGGCACACCCGTTGTTCCGAGGCCTAATCGAAGCCGCTCTGGATCGCCAGGAAGCCACTCGACTATTTGAGGCCGAGGGTGCCTAAAGACCAAAAAGTCACGCCATCGGTGCAAAAAACCGAGACCGTGTTTGCAGGCAAAATCTGGGACATCGTTCGCGAATCCTTCGACTACAACGGTGTTTCTCTTACCCGCGAGTTCGTAAAACACCCCGGTGCCGTTGCCGTGTTGGCTATTGATGACCAGCAGCGCGTGCTGCTGATTCGTCAGTATCGCCACCCGGTTCGTTCCTACCTATGGGAGATCCCGGCGGGCTTGCTTGATATTCCTGGTGAACCGCGCATCGATGCGGCCAAGCGTGAGTTGCTTGAGGAAACCGGGTACATTGCGCAAGAGTTCACTGAGCTGAGTACGTTTATGACCACACCCGGTGGCAACGACGAAGTCATCACGATTTTTATGGCGCGGAACCTGCAGCACGTGGGTCATGACCTGGAACTCGAAGGCGAAGAAGTTGACATGCAGGTGGAGTGGGTCCCGCTGGATGAGGCTCTGGAAAGCGTGCTGAAAAGCGACATGCAGAGCCCCAGCGCAGTGGTGGCAATCATGGCCGCGGCGTTTGCACTGGGCGTTGCTCCAGCCACAGCCTAGGCTTGCCACATGGCCTCGCAAGACAATCTGGAACTACTGGTGGATCGCTATTTGCGCCACCTGAGTCTGGAACGAGGGCTAGCCAAAAACACACTCGCCGCCTACAACCGAGACCTTGGCGAGTACCTGGTTTTTCTAGGGCAACAGGGGATTGACTCCATCGATGAAATCTCTGAGCTCACGATCGAAGCATTTGTGGAGCAAGCGGCGCTGACCAAGAAATCCAGCTCTGTTGCTAGGCTGCTTGCCGGGGTTCGTGGCTGGCACAAATACCTGCTGATCGAGGGCGTGATTGGTTCAGACAACGCCCACAAGGTGCAACCACCAAAGGCGGCCAAGCGTTTACCCAAAGCCATAAGTGTCAATCAGGTATTGGCATTACTAAGCGCCGCAGGCCCCGAACCGTTCGACGAATCAAACAGCCAGCTTGACCCAATTGGGCTTCGAGACCGCGCGCTGCTGGAGTTGCTTTATGCCACCGGAGCTCGTGTTTCAGAGGTTACCAATCTTGACATCGATGACCTGATTGACCCCACCATGATTCGCCTCTTTGGAAAAGGTTCCAAAGAACGGGTGGTTCCGGTCGGCCGTTATGCGCAGCGGGCCTTGCAGAGCTATCTGGTTCGTACTCGCCCCCTTCTGATGGCGAAGGGAAAGGGTACGCCGTCGGTGTTTCTGAATCAGCGAGGAAGCCGGTTGAGTCGGCAAAGTGTATGGCAGATCATCGGGGATGCCGCTGATGCAGCAAACCTTGGATTGGAGGTTTCGCCTCACACCCTTAGGCATAGTTTTGCCACCCACCTGTTAGAAGGTGGTGCCGATGTTCGCGTTGTGCAAGAGCTTCTTGGGCATTCATCGGTTGCCACAACACAGATTTATACATTGGTCACGGTGGACTCACTTCGCGAGACTTACGCTATGGCCCACCCCAGAGCCAGGAGATAGTGGCGGTAAATCTGGCAGGTAAACGGTAGGCTAATAACCGAACCAAACACCGCATCCGGGAGGATCCAATGGCAAACGCAGACGCGTCGATAAAGACTTTTGCCGTCCCAAAACCATTGGCTTCCCATGGCCCGGCTCGAATCATTGCAATGTGCAACCAAAAAGGTGGAGTGGGTAAAACCACGAGCACAATAAACATCGCTGCCGCACTTGCCGAATATGGACGCAAGGTTTTGCTTGTTGACTTCGACCCGCAAGGTGCCCTGAGTGTTGGTCTTGGCATTAGTGCCATGGATGAGCCAACCATTTACGACCTTTTGATGAAACGTGACCTAGATCCGCACGCTGTAATTCAGCACACCGTGGTTCCGAATCTTGATTTGATCCCTGCGAACATCGATCTCTCGGCTGCAGAGGTTCAGTTGGTTAGCGAGGTCGCCCGCGAAAAAGTTCTATCTCGTGTTCTAAAAAAAGTTAGTGGTGAGTACGACGTAATCCTCATTGACTGTCAGCCATCGCTAGGTCTTTTGACCGTGAATGCGCTTACAGCTGCTCACGGAGTCTTCATTCCATTAGCAACCGAGTTCTTTGCGCTACGCGGTGTTGCTTTGCTGATGGACATTATCTCGAAGGTGCGCGAAAGCACCAACGAGGCACTGCAGGTCGACGGTATTTTGGCAACCATGTATGACCCTCGTACTCTGCACAGCCGTGAGGTTTTGGAACGTTTACACGAGGCCTTTGGCGACAAGATTTTCACCAGCGTTATCAACCGCACGGTAAAGTTCCCAGACGCAACCGTAGCCGCGGTGCCAATCACCGTCTTTGCCCCTACCTCCGAGGCCGCTGAGGCGTACCGCTTGGTCGCCCGAGAGCTGGTGGAACGTGGCTGCACTCCTTAACGAGGTTGAGGTCAACGTTGGTTTTGCCGTAAATCTGGGCAACTTTGAGGGTCCGTTCGACCTGCTGCTAAACCTGATTTCCAAGCATCAAATGGATATCACTGAGGTTTCGCTTAGTCGGGTCACCGACGAGTTCATCTCGTATCTAAAGAGCCTCGATGATGCCGAAGAGATGGAACAGGCCAGCGAATTCCTGGTGGTTGCCGCAACCCTGTTGGACCTCAAGATTGCCAGCCTGCTACCAAAGGGCGAGGTTGTTGACCCCGAGGACCTGGCTGCGTTCGAGGCCCGAGACTTGCTGTTTGCGCGACTTTTGCAATACCGAGCTTTCAAGGAAATTGCTTCGTGGTTCAATACCGCGCTGACTCTTGAAGCGCGTCGAGTCCCGCGAGAAGTTCGCCTAGAGGAGCGTTTTAAGAATCGTAAGCCGGAGCTGGTGTGGGTTACTTCTCTGGCCGAGTTCGCCAAGCTAGCCGAGGAAACTCTAACCCCGCGTGAGATCCCAGCGGTAGGTCTAACTCACCTTCACGCACCACGGGTAAGCATCCGGGAACAAGCTGCAGAGGTAGTTCGTATTCTCCGCGGCGGAAACCCAGTTACCTTCCGTGACCTAATTGGCGGGCTAACAGAGCGGTCCCAGGTGATCGCTAGATTCTTGGCCATCTTGGAGCTTTTCCGAATGACTGCACTCAGTTTCGAGCAGGAGTCGCCACTGGGCGACCTAACTCTAACCTGGCGCGGAGACAACTTCGATGACAAACAACTTGAAACCCTGGGGGCCGAGTATGACTCTTAACGATCCAGACCTGACCATTCATTCGCAGGCGGTAGACGACGACAATCTCCAGGCAGCGTTGGAGGCAATCCTCATGGTTGCCGAATCTCCAATCCCGCTGGTCTCGCTAGCAGGCGCTTTAGACCGCCCGCTCAATGAAATCCGTAAGGCGCTGGCTATCATCCAGGCTGACTTCGATGGTGAACCAACCACCGACGAAAACGGCAAGGCTGTGGCCGCGGGTCGAGTTCGCGGGTTTGAACTCCGCGAGGTTGGTGGCGGTTGGCGCATATACGTGCGCGAGTCCTACGACTGGGCAGTGAACCTATTTGTTGCCAGTGAGAACCCCACCAAACTAAGCCAAGCGGCGCTGGAAACTCTAGCCGTAATCGCTTATAAACAACCGATTTCCCGTGGTCAGGTCGCCAGCATCCGTGCTGTCAACGTTGACTCCGTGGTACGAACCCTATTGAGCCGCGGGCTAATAACCGAGCTCTATACCGACAGTGAAACGGGAGCGATTCACTACGGAACTACCGAACTGACTCTGCAACTGCTGGGCATTAATAGCCTGGATGAGTTGCCGCTGATCAGCCCATATTTACCAAGTGCGAACAGCGAGTTTGACGTTGAGCTATAACCCAGAAGACGAATACCAACCTAGAGACACCGAGGGCGTTCGCCTGCAAAAGGTGTTGGCCAATGCCGGTGTTGCCAGCCGCCGAGTCTGCGAGGAGCTGATTCTTGAAGGGCGGGTCAAAGTAAACGGCGTCAAGGTGACCGAACTTGGGTCGCGAATCGATCCATCGGTTGACTCGGTGACTGTAAATGGGCAACCGGTTCAGTTGGATGCCAGCCGCATCTACCTGGCGTTGAACAAGCCTGCCGGTGTTGTCAGCAGCATGCGGGATGAAATGGGCCGGCCGGATCTGCACCAATTCACCACCAAGTATGAGCGCGTTTACAACGTTGGCCGACTTGACGTTGAGACCACGGGGCTGTTGTTGCTTACCAACGATGGTGACCTGGCCCACAAACTTGCGCACCCATCGTTTGGAGTGGAAAAAACCTACTGGGCTTGGGTAAAGGGCGAAATAACTCAGCAAACCGTGAATCAGTTGATTTCGGGTATTGAGCTGGAAGACGGACCGATCCAAGCCGACAAGGTGCGTTTGCTTGATTCGGCCAGTGATCAATCCCTAGTTGAAATAGTGTTGCACAGCGGACGCAACCGAATTGTTCGACGCATGTTCGAGGCCGTAGGCCACCCTGTAGTGGGGTTGGTGCGCCGGCAGTTTGGCCCAATTCTGCTGGGCCAGCTTCGGCCAGGTCAGGTTCGTGAACTAACCAAAATGGAGGTCAGTGCGCTCCTAAAGGTTTCCGAAGGTAAGGACGTTAAGCCGCCCCGCCCCATCGCCAATAAGCCGATTCAGCGCCCAAGTCGCGCGACCGGCAACGGTCGTCCAACAGGAAAATCCACTGGTCGACCCGAAGGCAAACGCGGCTTTGATGAGAGAAAGCGATAGAGATGGCACTTCGGGCAATTAGAGGAGCTATCCAGCTCGACACCGACGAACGCAACCACCTGCTTCGCGCGACGGCCGAGCTTTTGACTAAGACGCTCCACGTCAACGACATAGACAACGCTCAGTTGGTGTCTATTCTCTTCACTGCAACACCAGACATTACATCGGAGTTCCCGGCTCTTGCCGCGCGTGAACTTGGTCTTGGAGACGTACCCTTGATGTGCTCTGTGGAGATGAATGTGCCACACGCGCTTCCAAGAGTGATCAGAATCATGATTCACGCCGAGATGAGTGTGGAGCGCTCGCAGATCCAACACGTTTATTTGCGAGGCGCTACCGCGTTGCGTTTGGACTTGGCGCAGTAACCAATGCCGCGTATCAATGGACAAATTCGTATTGTAGGTGCTGGCCTTTTGGGGACCAGCCTTGGTCTTGCTCTGGTCAAAAAAGGCATCGATGTATCGATCACAGATACATCTAAGGCCGCACAGGCTCTGGCAATTGACTACGGTGCCGGGCGCCTGCCTCTTCCAAACGATTCTCCTAAGCTCATCGTGGTTTGCGTGCCACCGGATAACACCGCTGGAGTGGTCGCCGCCGAACTGGCCGCCTTTCCAAACGCGATTGTCACGGATGTGGCCAGCGTTAAGCAGTCGGTATTGCTCGAGCTTCAGCAGACCGGTCTCGACTTGGCCCACTATGTTGGATCTCATCCGATGGCAGGACGGGAGAAAAGTGGCGCGGTAGCGGGTCGGGCAGACTTGTTTATGGGAAGGCCGTGGGTCGTAGTGCCTCACCTTTCAAGCGATCTGGTTGGGCTCGACCTAGTGACCGACCTTGCGCTCGAAGTTGGAGCGGTGCCAACAGTGATGGAGCCCATCGAACACGACCACGCGGTAGCAGCAGTAAGTCACGTACCTCAGATAGTTTCGAGTCTTTTGGCGGCGCGTTTACTTTCTACCTCTGCACAAGAGATTTCACTTGCCGGGCAGGGTTTGCGAGACACCACCAGAATCGCAGCTAGCGACCCAGCACTTTGGGTGCAGATACTAAGTGCCAACGCCGGGCAGGTTGCACCTGTTCTCAAAGACCTGGCAATTGACTTGAACGCGGTAATCGGCGCACTCACCGACATGGAGGCTGGTGGATCACTCGCCACCATTAGTCGCACGATCGAATCCGGTAATCGTGGCGTGGAGCGCATCCCTGGAAAGCACGGCGGCGGTCACGCCAACTACGCAACCGTGGTGGCCATGATTGACGACAAGCCCGGTGAACTGGCGCGTTTGCTGACCGAAATCGGTCAGGTCGGAATCAACTTAGAGGACATAAAGTTGGAGCATTCCCCGGGAGCTCAAATCGGTTTGGTAGAGCTTTCTGTCCTTCCCGATTTGGAGGCCAAACTCATATCTGATCTGACCGGTTTGGGTTGGCGGTTGGTCTAATGGCAAAACAGTGGGTGGCCATCGATGGCCCTGCCGGCAGCGGCAAGAGTAGCGTTAGCAAACAGGCGGCACGGGAACTGCACTGGGGTTACCTAGACACCGGTGCTGCCTACCGTGCGCTCACCTGGGCCAACCAGAATCTGCCTGGCTTTGGCCTAGATGACTTGGTAGAGCTGGATTTGGCCACCGCGTTTGACTATTCGATCAGCGTGGACCCGAACCACTACTGGGTGCACGTTGGAGAAGTCGATGTCACCGAAGCCATTCGCGAGGCTTCTGTCGCCGAGGGAGTGAGTCTGGTGGCTCGAATTCCTGAGGTACGAGCCTTCATGAAACAACTGACTCGCGCCCTAGTCGAGGAATGCCCTGCTCCCGGAATCATCGTCGAAGGCCGGGACATCACAACCGTGGTCCTGCCAGATGCCCAAACTCGCCTCTTACTAACTGCGAGTGAAGAAGTTAGACTTGAACGAAGGTCGGCCGAGTTAGGTTTGGCCAACAATCAGCAGGTGGCGCGACAAGTTTCGCAACGCGACGCCTCGGACGCCAAAGTGGTCGACTTTATGACCCCGGCGGACGGAGTCACACTAATCGACTCCAGCAACCTGAACTTTGCCCAAACCGTGGCTGCCGTTCTTGAAACCATCGCGAAGGCCACACCTAAGGACCACTAATGCAAGACCATGAGGAATTCAACGCTGAGCCGTTGAGTCCACAGTTCATCGAACGATTGAATGAACTGACCGACGAAGAAGCCGAGAACCGCGCCAGAGCGCTGCGTTCCGGCCTAGAAGACTTTGATCTAGAACCAGAAGACCTCGATGTCCTAGACGCCGATTTGAACTGGGATGACCAGCCACGTTATCTTCCTGCACTTCCAGTTTTGGCAATTGTGGGTCGTCCAAACGTTGGTAAGTCTGCTCTGGTAAACCGTATTTTGGGTCGCCGTGAGGCCGTTGTAGAAGACAAGCCCGGAGTAACCCGCGACCGCGTTAGTTACAAGGCCGAATGGAACGAGCGCCGCTTCACGCTGGTGGACACCGGTGGCTGGGAGCCAGACGCCAAGGGAATCGACCTTTCGGTTGCTATCCAGGCTGAAATTGCCGTTGAGCTAGCCGACGCAGTTTTGTTCGTGGTCGACGCCATGGTTGGCGCCACCAGCACCGACGAGCGCGTGGTCAAGATGCTTCGCGCCAGTGGTAAGCCAGTTATTTTGGTTGCCAACAAGATCGACGACATGCGCCAGGAACCAGAAGCCGCATCGCTCTGGAGCTTAGGTCTGGGCGAGCCATTCCCGGTTTCGGCCGTGCACGGACGCGGTGTTGCAGACCTTCTGGATGCCACCATGAAGATGCTTCCGAAGATTTCGGCCGTTGCCAAAGAGGAATTCGGCGGACCGCGCCGCGTTGCTTTGATTGGTCGCCCAAACGTGGGTAAGTCATCGCTGCTAAATAAGGCGGTTGGATCCGAGCGCGCGGTTGTAAACGACCTGGCTGGAACCACCCGAGACCCAATCGACGAGCAGGTTGAACTAGCCGGTCGTATTTGGCGATTCGTGGACACCGCGGGTATTCGTCGCCGAATGCACTTGGCGCAGGGTGCCGACTTCTACGCTTCGTTGCGAACTGCGGCCGCTCTAGAGCGAGCCGAAGTAGCCGTTGTGTTGCTAGACGTTACCCAGCCGATCAGCGAGCAAGACGTTCGAATCATCGACATGGTTTTGGAATCCGGCCGCGCGCTGGTTTTGGCTTTCAACAAGTGGGACATGCTCGACGACGAGCGTCGTCGTTACCTGGAACGCGAAATCGAAACCGACCTGTCGCACGTGGACTGGGCTCCGCGAGTTAACATTTCCGCTAAGACCGGTCGTCACCTAGAGAAGCTGGTTCCAGCGCTAGAGATCGCTCTGGACTCATGGGATCAGCGCATCCAGACCGGAAAGCTCAACGCCTTCCTACAGGAACTGGTCATGGAGACCCCGCACCCTGTGCGCGGTGGAAAGCAGCCTCGAATCCTGTTCGGAACTCAGGCCAGCACCCGACCACCAAAGTTTGTCTTGTTCACCACCGGGTTCCTCGACCCTGGTTATCGTCGATTCATCGCTCGCCGTCTGCGCGAAACCTATGGATTCGAAGGAACCCCGATCGAGGTCGGCATGCGTATCCGCGAGAAGCGCAAGCGCACCTAATAGGCTCTGCTCAAGAGGCGTTAGTGAGGTAATCCTTGCTAACGCCTTTTGCATTGCTTGGCTAAACTGCGGATTGGGGACGGCATTCCGTTCCGTAGATTCGGAGGCAACGTGTCGCAGCGCAGCAAAGTTTCAATCATCGGTGCCGGAGCGGTGGGGACATCGCTGGCCTACGCGCTTTTGATTCAAAAAGTGGCGGGAGAGGTTGCGCTTTACGACCTGAACAAAGCCAAGGTCGAAGCCGAAGTTCTAGACCTGGCGCACGGCAGCCAGTTCACCAGCCCATCGCGGGTTTATGGTGGCGACGACCTAGAGGTGGTGCGAAACAGCGATGTGATTGTGATCACTGCCGGAGCCAAGCAGAAGCCCGGGCAGGCGCGCCTGGAATTGGCGGCCACCAACGTTGCGATTTTGAAAGACCTAATGCCCAAGTTGGTGCACCTGGCGCCGGACGCGATCTACCTGTTGGTTACAAACCCTTGCGATGTTTTGGCCTACGCGGCGGTCAAGTTCAGCGGACTGCCAGCGAACCGAGTTTTCAGTTCCGGAACGGTGCTTGACAGTTCAAGGTTGCGTTGGCAGCTGGCTGAACGCGCCAATGTTTCGGTTGACTCGGTTCACGCCTTGATTATTGGCGAGCACGGTGACAGTGAGTTCCCACTCTGGTCGCAGGCGTCTATCGGACCGGTCCCGATCAGTCAGTGGCGTCTGAACGGCATGGAGCCCTTGACTTGGGCAGAGCTAGACGAAATCGCTTTCGAGGTCAAGACGGCCGCCTATAAGGTCATTGAGGGCAAAGGCGCTACTAACTTTGCAATCGGACTTAGCGGGGCGCGCATTGTTCAGGCTGTCTTGCGCGACGAACACGCGATTATGCCGGTGAGTTCGGTGCTGAACGACTATCTGGGAATCGGCGGGGTAGCGCTGAGTGTGCCGACTTTGGTCAATGCCCAAGGCGCTGCGCGCCTGATTGATCTGAAAATCACCGATGAGGAGTTGGCCAAGTTGCAGGCTTCGGCGGCCACGCTGCGAAAGAGCATTGAGGCTCTAGGCCTGGTTTAGAAACAACCGATATCGCCGCTTGCGTCTAAACTAATAAGGTTGCCAACGTACTTTTTCGCTGGTACACGGGCTGTAGCGCAGCTTGGTAGCGCACTTGACTGGGGGTCAAGGGGTCGCCGGTTCAAATCCGGTCAGCCCGACCATATTTGAACCGGCTCGCCGGTTTTTCGCAAACAAGATGTTCCTCGCACAAGCGGGGACGCTTGTTCGCGTCCCCGTGGTCAGCCCGACCACGAAATGGCGAGCGAGCCATTTCGGGGTCGCTCGAAGATGCGACCGATAAAGAGCCGCCGGTTTCCTCAAGTCATTAGACTCAACACATGGTCGACGAAACGCAATCGCTTTGGAAGCAAGCGCAGAACGTCCCTAACGCACTCAGTTTTTTCCGGCTCTTGCTCGTGCCGGTTTTCTTCCTGTTGATTTTGAACGGCCACGGCGGTTGGGCCA
>CAIYOE010000229.1 GCA_903927775.1 uncultured Micrococcales bacterium
CTTATGCCCTCGCCCGACCCGCGCAACCTGGGGCCCAAAAATTGCCAAAATAACTGCCGACAGCACCGCACCTACGAAAAGAGCCGGTCGAACACCGAACTGCGCAATAGCAACGCCCGCCACAACGATTCCCAAAACACTACCGCTGGAAATAATGGCACCGATGGCCGCATTCACGCGACCAAGTGCTTCTACCGGTGATCGAGTCATGATGATGCTGATGGCATATGCGTTCAACATGGAGTTACCGACTCCGGCCGCGAACGAGAAGACCATGGCTACCCACCAATGTGGTGCAAGTGAGAGCCCTAGCATCGAAAGAATAATTACGGATAGTCCAACAAGCGAAGCCACGGCGTGCTTGTTAGTAGGTAACTTAATCGCAGCTGTCAGCACCGCGCCCAAAATGCTGCCACCCGCGAATAAGGCACCGACAATTCCATAAATGAAGGTGCTGGCGTGCAGTTCGTCCTTGACCAGGAAAACCTCGCCCACATTGAATGAACCCAAGGCAATGATCAAAACACCGACCAAAATCACCAGAGCACGAATCAACGGGTCTGCAAAGACAATCTTTAGCCCATCCATGGCTTTGACCTTTTGACCAGCTTGATGCTGGACCGACTGCCTGTTTACATTGATGGCAAAGAAAACCACGGCCAGTAACCAGAAGCTAATCGCATCAATCACAAACGGCCAAAAGTATCCGGTGGTCGACACCAAAATACCGCCCAGCGCCGGGGCAAACAAAGTCCCCGCCGAGGCCATGGACTGCATTAGTCCGGTCACTCGGGGCAGGTCATCGGGGTTGGTGATTGTCACCTCGGCCGCTTGCATGGCTGGGCCAACCAACGTTCCCGCGCAGGCGGTGATCAACAACGCAAACGGAGTCCACCAAATCGGTAGCCCTTGCGAAAGGGAGAAAGAGCTCAGACCCATCACGCCAAGCGCGGGCAGAATTACTTGCCTGGATGAAAAGCGGTCAGCCACCCAACCCGAAACCGGAGCCATAAAGATGCTCGGTAGTCCAAAGGCCACTAGGTAAAGCGATACACCGCCGGCACCAATGTGGTCTTTATCGCGCAGAATAACCGCAAATGTAGTTAGTGCGCTTCCCAGCCAAGACAACGCCCCCGCGAATGAAAGAATGTAAAGCTTGCGCCAAGGGGTTTGCATTTAGAAAGCCAAATCGGCTGCCGCCACCGCCCTGGATACACGGCCGGGTAGGTCGTAATAACCCAGGTTGTCGTTCTGTTCATCGATGACGTTTTGTGGATCGATAGTATGACCGTTCCACGTGTAACCATTTGTGGTGTGCGCATCTGCCAACAAGGTGATGTCATAGCCGGCTTCGAGAGCGGCGTGGCTAGTGTGTCGAACGCAGTTATTGGTCTCGGCTCCGCAGATCACCAGGTGGCCCACTTGGGCTGCGGCCAAAAGCTCCTCTAGATTGGTGCCCACAAAGGAGCTACGGAAAGTCTTCTCGACTCGCTCTTCGCCAGTTGCCGGCACAAGTTCGCGCACAATTTGCCAGGCGTCGGATCCAATCGGCATCTCGGAGTCTGAGTGCTGAACCCAAATCACTGGAACACCGGCGCTTCTCGCTTTGTCCAGAGCCACATGTATGTTCGCGATTACCGAATCGCGCTTATGGGCTGATTCCACAACTCCGTTTTGAACATCGATGATTAGGAGCGCGGTATTTGGGCGATTAGTTAGCGTGGTCATATTTGTGAGTTTAGCAATTCGGTATGCGGGGGGATCTGGCATGCCGGAAAGCAAAAATGCCTCCCCGAAGGGAGGCATTTTCTTTTGTGGAGACTAGGGGGGTCGAACCCCTGACCCCCTGCTTGCAAAGCAGGTGCTCTACCAACTGAGCTAAGTCCCCGGTTATGGATCTTGTCTTTGAGTTCAAGGTCCTAGTGGGCCTAGGAGGACTTGAACCTCCGACCTCTTCATTATCAGTGAAGCGCTCTAACCACCTGAGCTATAGGCCCGTTAGAGCCTTAGTAACTTTACAGGATGAGCCACGTATAAAACAAATTGACTTTGCCTGTCCGCACTTTACTGAGAAAGCTTGGCTACTGGTTGTTGGTGAAACCAACTCCAACGCCACCAACGAGTCTAGCCACAACATTGAAGA
>CAIYOE010000230.1 GCA_903927775.1 uncultured Micrococcales bacterium
GGCGGACCCCTAAATGCAACCGAAGATCTGCAGGATGCGGCAGCCAGAAACCTGCGTGAGACCACCGGCCTGGAGCCTCGCTACCTGGAACAGCTTTATGCGTTCGGCGACCCTGGCCGTTCCAGCAACCAAGAGCGAGTGGTTTCGATTGTTTATTGGGCTTTAGTCGCAAGCGCCGAGGCCGACCAAGCTCTAGAGAATCGCAACGTGCAGTGGTTTGCTGCAGACTGCATCGCTGAGCTGGCATTTGACCACAACCTCATAGTGGAATACGCCCTATGGCGCCTGAGAACCAAGCTTTCATACAGCAGGGTGGCCAATGGTTTCCTAGGTGAGGAATTTACCCTGAGCCAACTTCGTGAGGTTTACGAGATCGTGCTCCAAAAGCCGCTGGACAAAGCAAATTTCAGGCGCACCATCGAGGCCAGTAAATCAATCTTGCCAACCGGGCAGAGAGTAGCTGGCGGAAGCCATCGCCCACCCCAGCTCTACACCTACAACAAAGAGTTGAACCTCACCGATCAGGGTCCGCTCACCACAAAAACGTTCGTAAGTAATAAATCGGAATCGAGTCAAAAATGACAGTCACCGCTTCGGTCAATACCCGTATCCAGTTGAGCGTGAAAGGCGCTAGCCAAGAAACCACCTGTGGGACCAGCCTGGCCAGTGGGCCTTGGGAGTTCGACAAGGGCATGCCGGAATACGGGCCGGGCGCCTCGGTAGCCGACGCGATTCCGGCCAACTCCCCCGTGCAATCGCAGATTCCGGCCACATACCGCGAAGCCAGCGATGAAGAGCTTCACGAGCGCATCGTCGCGGCAAAAAAGACCCTTGGTGACTCCGTTGTGGTTCTAGGGCACTTTTATCAGCGCGACGAAATCGTTCAGCACGCCGACTATCTTGGCGACAGCTACCAACTGGCCGTAGCGGCAACCAAACATGCCGAGGCTAAGGCGATCGTGTTCTGCGGCGTGCACTTTATGGCCGAAACCGCCGATGTTCTAAGCAACCCGGATCAGAGCGTGATTTTGCCAAACTTAGCCGCCGGTTGCAGCATGGCCGACATGGCCGACACCGACAGCGTTGAGGAATGCTGGGCTCAACTCACCGAACTTTACGGAACCGAACCGAACGCACAGGGCAAGGTACCGGTTATCCCGGTTACCTACATGAACTCCTCCGCCGCACTCAAAGCCTTTTGCGGGCGCAACGGCGGCATCGTTTGCACCAGCAGCAACGCCAAGACAGTTTTGGAGTGGGCTTTCGAGCGCGCCGAGCGCGTGCTGTTTTTCCCGGATCAACACCTTGGGCGCAACACCGCCCTTTCCATGGGAATTCAACTGGAGAACATGCCGCTTTGGCACGGTCGCAAAGCTCTTGGCGGTAACACTGAACAAACCCTGAACGACGCCAAGGTAATCCTTTGGAATGGTTTCTGCAGCGTTCACAAACGATTCAGCGTTTCCCAGATCGAAAAGGCTCGTGTCGACTTCCCTGGGGTGCGTGTGATTGTGCACCCGGAATGCCCCATGGATGTAGTTTTAGCAGCCGACGAAAACGGCAGCACCGACTACATTCGACGCGCGGTAGCTGCCGCGACCGAGCCGACCACCTTTGCCATTGGTACCGAGGTGAACATGGTTCAGCGCCTAGCCGCCCAGTACCCGCAACACAACATTTTCTGCCTAGACCCGGTGATCTGCCCCTGCAGCACCATGTATCGCATTCACCCCGCTTATCTGGCCTGGGTGCTAGAGGAACTGGTGGCCGGCCGCGTGGTAAACCAGATCAGCGTTGCGCCAGAGGTGCAGGCAAACGCCAAAGTGGCTCTGGAACGCATGCTGGCCGCCAAGCCTTCGGTCTAGGCGGGGCGGCAAAGAGGAAACCATGGCCAAGGTAATAGTTGTAGGTAGCGGCGTGGCGGGCTTAGTTGCTGCCGTCAAGGCAAGTTCTGAGCACGAGGTAACTTTGGTCACCAAAGACGTACTCGGAGAGAGCAATACTCATTACGCTCAGGGCGGGATAGCGGCGGTTACCAGCACCGATGATTCGATTGCCGAACACGTTGCAGATACGATTTTTGCGGGAGCCGGATTGTGTTGGCAGCCCGCGGTGCAAGCGCTTTGCGAGCAGGGGCCACGGAGCCTGAATGAACTGATTGCCTTTGGGGTGGAGTTCGACCGGATGTCAAAGACCGCATCCGCAGGTCTGCAGGAAACCGCTGAACTAGCCCGCGGTCTCGAGGCCGCTCACTCGCATGCTCGTATCTTGCACGTGGGTGGCGATGCAACTGGCGCCGGCATCAGCAATGCCCTTGTCAAAACTTTGCAGTCCGCCAAGGTAGCCGTTCGAGAGCACACCTTGGCTACCGACCTGATTATGGAAAATGGCAAGGTTACCGGCCTGAGCGTTTTTAGCAGCGATGGAGTCGAGCAACTAGAAGCCGACGTTGTGATTTTGGCTAGCGGTGGCGCTGGTCAGTTGTATCGCCACACCACCAACCCATCGGTGACTACCGGCGATGGCGCTGCACTGGGCCTGCGCGCTGGAGCAGTTCTTGCCGACCTCGAGTTCTTCCAATTCCATCCAACAGCCCTTGCCGTTCCGGGCTCGTTCCTAATAAGTGAGGCGGTGCGAGGCGAAGGCGCGGTGTTGATCAACAACAAGGGCCAGCGTTTTATGCAAAACATTCATCCGCTTGCAGAGCTTGCGCCACGCGACGTGGTGGCTCGCGGAATCCAGCAGGAAATGATGGCTCAGGGTGGCGAACCAATTTTGCTAGATGCCACCAAGCTCGGAGCCGAGTTCCTGACCAACCGCTTCCCCAGTATCAGCAAGGCATGCAAGTCCTACGGTCTCAACTGGACCAAACAGCCGATCCCAGTAACGCCTGCGGCTCATTACTGGATGGGCGGAATCGCCACCGATACCTTTGGGCGCACCAGCATCCCCGGCCTGTTTGCAGTTGGCGAAGTCGCTTGCAACGGATCCCACGGAGCCAACCGGCTTGCATCGAACAGTTTGCTCGAAAGCATCGTATTTGCCGATCGAGCAATCGAGGTGCTTGACGAGGCTTGGCCGGTTGATTTCACGTTCGAAAGATTCCGCGACCAGCCGCCGATTACCAACATCGATGTGGATTTGAGTTACAGCGCCAGCAGCCAAATCGTAGACCGTGTGGAACTGCAAACCCAGATGTGGGATTTGGTTGGCTTGGCCCGCGATGACATGGGTTTGCGTCAAGCTCGCAGGACTTTCAGAGATTGGCGGCCATTGGGGTCCGATAATCGCCTGTTCACCGACTTCGAGGACGCCAACCTGCTCGACCTCGCGCGTGCAGTGACTGCTTCGGCTTTAGCGCGCCTTGAGTCGCGCGGTGCGCACTACCGCCTGGACTACCCAGAGACCAAACCCGAACTTGCTCGCCCAATCACAGTTAGAAAGGCCTAACGTGCTCACCAAACAAATCATCGATGACTCGGTCGGCCGCGCATTAGCAGAAGACGCGCCTTGGGGAGACGTGACCAGTGAGTATCTGATTCCGGCGAGCGCCGTTGCCACCGCCACCCTCGAAGCCCGCGAATCAGGTGTAATGGCCGGAGCAGAGGTATTCGCCGCCGCTTTCAAACTTGTTGATGTAACGGTTGGCGTTGAGCTTTTGGTGTCAGACGGCCAGAGTTTTGTGGCCGGCCAAACCCTGGCAATCGTCTCTGGTCCGGCCCGTGCGGTGTTGACTGGCGAGCGCGTTGCGTTGAACTTTGTGCAGCGTATGGCGGGAATCGCCACCGCCACCGCTAAGTATGTGGCCGCTATCCATGGCACCGATGCCCGCATCGTGGATACCCGCAAAACCACCCCGGGTCTCAGGGCCTTTGAAAAGCATTCGGTTCGCGCCGGCGGAGGGCACAACCACCGATACAGTCTGAGCGACGCCGTGATGGCCAAGGACAATCATCTGGCTATCTTGACTCGCGGTGAAAAAGACCTAACCGAGGAACTGCTGCGTGTTCGCAGCGAACTAGGACACACCACCCACATCGAGGTCGAGGTGGACCGCCTGGATCAGCTGGATGCGGTTTTAGCAGCCAAGGTTGACACCATCATGTTGGATAACTTCTCTTTAGAAGACATGAAAACCGGTGTGGCCAAGATTGCTGGTCGCGCGGTTGTAGAGGCCAGCGGCGGTGTGAACCTGGATACCGTTCGGGCTATCGCGCAGACCGGCGTAGACGTGATTTCGGTTGGTGCGCTAACCCACCAGATTCACTCTTTGGATCTTGGCTTAGACATCAAGATTGACTAACCGATCGCGAAAAACGAAAATGCTTTACCTAGACCACGCAGCCACTACCCCGGTGCTACCCGAGGCCCTGCAGGCTGCCTGGCCGTACCTAACTAACGAGTTCGGCAACCCATCCAGCGCTCACGAACCCGGGCTTAGGGCAGCCAACGCTCTGGACTGGGCTCGCCAAGCTTGCGCAGAGTATTTGGGTTGCAAGAAGTCCGAGGTGGTTTTCACCAGCGGTGGCACGGAATCTAATAATTTGGCCATCAAGGGAATTGCTTTGGCTAATCCTCGCGGCAAGCACATTATTAGTGCCCGAACCGAACACAATGCTGTGCTGCAATGCCTGGACTACCTTGAACGTCACCACGGATTCGAGGTCAGCTATCTGACTTTGAACCAAAACGGAATCGCTGATCCCGAAACTCTTGCGGAAGTGATCCGGCCAGACACATCGCTGATTACCCTGATGCTCGCCAACAACGAGACGGGTGCTATTCACCCAATTGCGGAGCTGGCTCGCATTGCCAGCGCCAATAAGGTTCCATTTCACACCGATGCGGTGCAGGCCGCCGGCTGGTTCGATTTGAATGTGACCCATTTGGGGGTAGACGCCCTGAGCCTGAGCGGGCACAAATTTGGCGCCCCAAAAGGAAGCGGGCTGCTTTACCTGCGAAACCGCTTTAACCCTGAGCCGGTTTTACACGGTGGAGGCCAGGAGTCTGGTCGCCGAAGCGGAACCCAGAACGTGGCTTGGGCGGTAGCGATCGCCACGGCACTGCATGCGCTATCAGCCAATACCAACTCGCAGGAATCCAGCCTGGCCCGATCTGCGCAAAGCCAGGCGGTAACCCAGGCGTTCATCGATGCTGTGTTGAATCAGTTCCCACAGGCCAAACTGACCGGGCCTGCAGTTTCGGATCTGCGCCACCCCGCCATCGCGGCCTTTACTTTTGAGGGGGTAAACGGCGAGACCTTGCTGCTGGAATTGGAACGCAACGGGGTGATTGTGTCGAGCGGATCCGCCTGTGCAGCCGGCAGTCAAGAGCCCTCGCACGTTTTACAGGCGCTGGGGATACACGACGACGTGTGCCTTACCGCGGTTCGGTTTAGCTTTGGGCACTCGGCCACCACCGACCAAGCAACGCAAGCACTCGAGGCACTAGCCAAGGCCATGGGCGCCATAACCGGCCTCACTTACTGACCTAGAATGTGCAAATGAGACTTCACAAAGCCTGGATTGTTGCTGCCACCACTTTTCTAGTGTTGATATGCGCCTCGGCATTCCGCTCCACCACATCGGTGCTTTACATGCCCATGGAAATGGAGTTCGGCTGGACCCGCACCATCACCTCGGGTGCCGTAGCTCTAAACATCATGGTTTACGGACTCACCGCGCCATTCGCCGCCGTTTTGATGGCCCGCTTTGGCGCCAAGGTGGTTGCCCTCTCAGCTCTGGCAAGCATCGCGGCGGGAACAGCACTAACCACAGTGATGACCGAACCCTGGCAGCTCTATGTTGATTGGGGAATCTTTGTTGGGCTTGGAACCGGTTGTTTGGCGCTGGTTTTTGGCGCTCAGGTGGCAAACGCATGGTTCGTCAAGCGCCGAGGTTTGATTACCGGTATTTTCTCGGCCGCATACGCCACCGGCCAGCTGCTATTCCTACCAAGCCTGACCAACCTGACCCAAACAGCGGGGTGGAGAAGCGCATCGCTGGTAGTTGCAGCGTTTGCCACAATATTGATCCCCATTTTTGCTATCGCCTTCAATAGCGCGCCCACCCCACCCGAGGCACCCTACGGCGGAACCGTAGCCGATGCCGCACCAAAGCCGCCTGTCACCGTTCGCGCCAACTTCGAGGCCCTCAAATCGGCAGTCAAAAAGCCAGCATTTTGGGCGCTCGCCACAACTTTCTTTGTTTGCGGTTGGACCACAAACGGTTTGATTGGCGCGCACTTTATCCCCGCCGCACACGATCACGGCATGCCAACTAACCTGGCCGCGGGTCTGCTTGCAGTTGTGGGGATCTTCGACTTTGTTGGCACCATTGCAAGCGGGTGGTTGACCGACCGCATTAACTCGGCTTACTTGCTGGTTGCCTACTACGGCCTGCGCGGCCTGGCACTTTTCACGGTGCCGTTCGTTCTAGGGCCAGATGTTCAGCCGCCTCTGTTTTTCTTTATCGTGTTCTACGGCCTCGACTGGATTGCAACGGTACCTCCAACCGTGGAACTTTGTAGGCGATACTTTGGCCTGCAGAACTCATCGTTGATTTATGGTTGGGTATTTGCCAGCCACATGGTGGGAGCCTCTATTGCCAGCGCCTTCGCGGGTTGGATTCGCGATTCTCAAGGCGACTACTTCATCGCTTGGATTACTGCCGCAGTGCTGTGTCTAGGGGCATCCACCTATTCGCTCACCCTCCGCAAAGCCCCCAGCCTAAAGTAGTTTGATACCGCTACCAAAGCACCGGAGGGCCACTTGAGCGTTTCTTGGGTCAGTTCCAAGGCTGTTGCATCCAGAGCTTTGGCTCTTGCCGCCGTTGCTGGTCTGGTATTTATTGCTGCGGTTCCGGCCAGCGCCGACTACCAGGTTCCGCCAATACCCAAACTTGGTGCCGGACAGGCTGGCCTAATTATCGACAGCACTTCCCCGGCAGACTGGACCGAGCACTTGACCGCCGGCGGATACGGTGGCCGCAAAGGCCCGGAGCCAGCCAACTGGTTCGACCTAAGCCCCTGCCAATCCCCCACCGAGATCTACTGCATTGCCGGGTTGGCTTTGGATGGTAAGCCACTAACGCTCATCAGGAGCGTCACCGCTCTAGACAATGACCCACTGCCAATTTCGGTGAATAAGGTTCGCACCGGATCTATCTCGCTTTGGGACACAGCCGACAATAAGCAGCATTTTTCGGTCAACTCTTTTGCAAATTTTGCCTGCGATGTCTGCACAATCCCCGATGTTTCCAGTGTGCAGACCGACGTCCGTGCCTATAAAACCGTTAAGGGTTCCAGTTACAAGGCGCTAGGCCTATGGGATGTTTACGCGTCGACTATGGGTGGGCAAACCAACTCCAGCCAGCAGTTCCGAAACTGTGCTTGGCTTGATCAGGGTCAATGCGGTGAGATCACATCGCTTCCGTCGGGAACATTTAGCCTGAGTTTGCGCTTGCCAACGCATCTGCACACCGCCAACCCGGGTGCTGACCTGCTAAAAGGTCACCTGGGAAATCTTGTTTTCAGCGACGCCTCGGTGGGAGATTCCAGACTACTCACGGTCGCTGGCAATCCGGCATCGGTGCCATTTTTTAGCGGTGCCCTCAAGCCAGTGCCAGCTTGGGCTAAAGCAGGACAAACCAGTATCGTGAACCCTGAAAACGGCCTGGGATTGCCAATTACGGCATCTGGCAAAGCCACCGGCGAAAACCTGGTTTGGCAATTCACCATCACCGCTGGACACAACACCGCTCCAGCAGAGAACTGCCTTAGCAAGCTTCAAGGAGTTATTTCTTCGGTTAGCGGAGACTCACCAAGTTTGGGTTCACTAAACCTGTTGGACCCCACCACCGCGGCGATCGTCAATCAGGATTACCCAAAGAGCCTTAGCGGAGCCCCGCACGTGGCGTTGACCCGCTTCTACCTTCGAGAAGACGCCGCGGGTTGCTTCGCCACTGGGGATTCGACAAAGTACCAGGCACTCCGCGCCTCGGCCTCGCACTTCACAAACCCCAATGGCACCGGTGCGGTCGTGAGCCAAGACTTACGCGTAATTGACAGTGCCAACAACCAATGGCAAACGCTGGATTTGATTTACGACACATCTACTACCGCAGCACCAATCAAAATCCAGTTCAAATTGGATTCGGCCGCACCACCAAGCAACCCCGTTCTTTTCCCGCCTGCGGTAACTGTTGAACCCACTTCGTACACCATATCGTGCACCAAAAAGTCAGGTAAGCGAACCTTGACGGCTAAGGTTTCGGGTATCAAACCAGTATGTCCAAAGGGTTTTTCACTGGTTAGAAAATAAAGTCGACCCCGGTGATAGCGGCCGAACTGTTCCAGAGGTTTTCGGCCAGCGCTTGATCACGTGAATGCTTGGAACCACGGATTTGCACGGCGTCTCCCCAGAGCTCGAGGCGCGGACCAAAGAACTCGAAGCCCACAAGGTTTTCTCTACTGGCCGCCGCAACCTGAGGACGAGCTCCATCCTTTGCAGTCTGCGCAAACTTCATGTATTTGGTGTCCGTGTCCTTGGCTAGGTTCGTGGCAGCCCAGCCAGGGTGTGCCGCCACCGAAATAAGGTTGGCACCCGCTGCCTTGGCTCGCAAATCTAACTGACGCGCAAACATCAGACACGCCAGTTTGGTGGCACCGTAGCGTCGCCATGGGTCGTTTGCGGGAGCCTCGTTCTTTGAGCCTGACACCTCATCGATGTTTGCACTTTCAAAGTGGCCAAAACGGTGCATCACCGATGAAAGGCTCACCACGCGTGACTGTTCGGCACGCAACAGCGATGGCAGCAGGAGTCCGGTGAGAGTGAAATGGCCCAGGTGGTTTGTAGCCATCTGGCTTTCTAGTCCATCAACGGTCACCGAATAAGGCGGTGCCATTATGCCGGCGTTGTTTACCAAGACGTGAGTTGTATGTTCCTGCTGAGACTTTGCAAAGGCGCGGACCGACTCCTGGCTTGCTAGATCAAGCAGTGCAACCTCAACCCTGGAATTGGGAATGCTTGATTCGATTTCCTGCGCCCGCGCGATTCCGGCATCGAGGTTGCGTACCGCCATAACAACGTGAGCTCCCATGGTCGCCAAGGCTTTAGCGGTTTCTAGCCCGAGGCCAGAGTTGGCGCCGGTGATAACCACTCGCTTGTCGGCTAAAGAATGTCGGGTTGCCTTGGAATCAAAACTAGGAGAGGTCATGTTTACTCCAACTACGGGCAAACCGGCGGTATTCCCGCCACAGGTGAGGGTAAAAAATGGTTGAACTAGCGGCAAAGCGTGTTTTAGTTGTGGGTTCTTCCGGTTCGCTTGGCGGACAACTTACGCGACAACTGATTGCCTCTGGAGCAACAGTCTTTGCAACTGCAAGTTCCGTAGAATCGGCAGAACGTATCCCGCTGGGGGTATCTTTACGACTCGTGCTCGACCTTGCCAACCCGGCAAGCATCCAAGGGGTCGCGGATCACCTGCTCTCAATCGACACTCCTCTAGACGGCGTTGTATTAGCAGCAGGCCTAGTAGGTTTTGGATCGGCATTCGACACCTCTCCAACCTCTGCCGCAACTTTGATGCAGGTCAACTACCTGGGTCAGGCAGAGCTGATTTCGCGTCTACTGCCAATGCTGACCGCTCGCGCAGCGGAGACGGGCGAGGGTTTCATCGCTGGAATTTCCGGCCTGGTGGCCGAAAAGGCATTCCTTGGGATGTCGGCGTATTCGGCTAGCAAATCGGCCTTCAGTAGCTACTTAGCAGGACTTGGAATGGAACTGCGACGTTATAAAATCACCGTGCTCGATGCACGCCCCGGACACACCGAGACAGGTCTGGCCGGCAGGGCAATCTTTGGAACCGCTCCGGCATTCCCTGCTGGCATGACCGCTGCACACGTTGCAAGTGTGATTGTTGCCGGAATCATCGATGGAAAGCGCGAACTGGCAAGCACCGACTTTTAGCAGCTGACTAGGCAAAAATAAAAAAACCCCGCACTTGGCGGGGTCTTTTTATTTACGTATTAGTAACGTGGGCGAAGCTGAGCCACCATTGGGCAAACAAAGGGATCAGACTGACCACTAAGGCCCACCTTGTTCAGGTACTTGATAACCACCACGTAACTAGACAGCAGGTTCATTTCGACCAGTGGGACGCCGCGCTCGGCGCAGTACTCCACAACAATCTTGTGAGCCTTTGCCAGGTTGGGGCGGGGCATCGATGGAAATAGGTGGTGTTCAACCTGGTAGTTCAAACCACCCATTAGGTTGTCTTTCAACCAGCTTCCACGAATGTTGCGACTGGTCAGTACCTGACGTTGGAAGAAGTCGATTTTGGCGTCTTTTTCAATCAGGGGCATGCCCTTGTGATTTGGGGCAAATGCGGCTCCCATAAAGAAGCCAAAAATCATCATCATGAAAACCCAAAGCGCAATAGCCCAAAGCCAACCGAACATGAATCCCATGGCTAGGTAAGGCGCGGTCTGGCGCACGGCCATAAGACCGAATTCCAGTAGACGGATGCTCAGTTTGCGGTCCTTACGACTCAAGCTCGAGAAACTGTCAAGCAGTAGGTCAAAACCGGTGAAGAACAATAGCAGCGGGAACAGGTAACCCTGACGGTCGCTGAGCCAGCGCTCGAAACCCTTCTTACGGTCGCGAGATTCAACAGTGAAACTCAAAACGCGAATGTTGATATCCGGGTCTTCGTCTATGTAGTTGGGCTTCTGGTGGTGTTTGTTGTGCTTGCGCTGCCAAAAGCCGTAGCTGAGTCCAGCGAAAAGATTTGCCAGGATTAGTCCGGCCCAGTCATTTGCCTTGTTGCTGCGGAAAATTTGGCGGTGAGCTGCTTCGTGGGCGATAAAACCAAACTGGGCACTAAGGATTCCAAGCAAACCAGCGATGGCAAATCCCAACAGGATCCAGGCACCGTGTTGGTTGGTAAGAAGACCTACGAATCCGCCAGCAACCCAAAGGGCAGAGGCCAAAAGAGAGATAACAATTAGTCGGATGATGTAGAAAGAGGGCTTCTTTTTTAGAAGCCCGGCGACCTTAACGCGGTTAAGGATTTCGGTGAACTGCGAGGCCGTTTCGCGGCCAGCCATAACGGTCATGAACTAAGTGTAAGTGTCGCGCGAACATATGCACGCGACTCACAGATAACGGTCAGAAAGTATTCAAGCTGGAGTCGTTTCTAGAACCTTGCCGGCTCTGTGGTTGCTCCAATGTTGCTTGAAACCCAATCGTTCCAAGTCATCACGGTATCCCACTCGTGACGTATGCGCTCAAGCGCATCCTTTGCAAAAAACCATTCTTCCACCGGAATAGATTTACTGATAGCTAAGCTCTTAAGACGCAGTAAATCGATTCGCGGATGTTCCGGATCGAACCCTCTAGGAGCCGTTTTCAAAGCGCCTTCTCTCGAAAGCTCAAAACCGGCGCTGGCAATTTCATCGATGGTTGCCTCAAGGTCGCCGATCAGCTTGTTGTCGTCCACTAAAGCCCTGAACCGCTCAAGTTGGTCCTTGCCGGGCTGCCAATATCCACCTGCCACAAACAATCCGTCAGCGGACAGCTGGAGGTAACAGGCATTGCCGCTGGGGCCATAAGCAACAAAAGAGATTTGGTCCTTGTATGGGTCCTTGTTGGCGCTAAATCGGGTATCGCGATTTGGGCGAAAGGTTTTTACGGTGCCGTAATCCCCGCTCAGGGCATCAATCAGGTCAAGGATTGGTTGACGAACATTTGCCTCGTATCTGGCTTTATTGGCCAGCCACCAGTCTCGGTTGTTGTTCTCACCAAGCTCACGGAAAAACTGGATTGCATCCGGGTTGAACCCTTCGAAAGTCATGATCTAGCTCCTCGTTTTTAGATTCGGTGCCAACGGAACGGCCTGGCCAACTTTTCGCGTTCCAATAGTCCATCGGCTTCCATATCAAGCAAAACCGTCTTGGTCCACCAGTCGGATCTTTCACCGCCTGGAAACACATGGTCAGGTAGGTGGAACACAACCTTATTTCGAATCTCCGTTTGGGTCA
>CAIYOE010000231.1 GCA_903927775.1 uncultured Micrococcales bacterium
GCCTGGATGGCGGCGCCGCCCGAGTGTCCGTTGCCGGCGAGATCGTGGTCAAGGGGCGCGAGTTCTATGACTTCGAGGCAAAATACCGCGATGAAGACTCCGTGGATTTGATTATTCCGGCAGTGATGACCGCCGAAGAGCTAGCTGAGATGCAGCGCTTGGCTCGCAAAGCTTTTGAGGCGCTGGGTGGCATCGGGTTGGCACGTGTGGACTTCTTCCTGACCGCCGACGGATTCTTCATCAACGAGATAAACACCATGCCGGGCTTTACCCGACTGAGCATGTATCCGTCGCTCTGGGGCGCCACCGGCATCGAATACGCCGACCTAATCGACCAGCTGATTCAGCTTGGGTTGACGGCCAAGCGTTAGGTTTCCGACTCTGGCGGCAAGATGCCAAGAGCCGAGCAAACCCCTGCAGAAGTAAAAAAGGGTGGGCACTCATCACTGAGTGCCCACCCTTTTTCGCGCTGAGAGTTGCGCTATTTTTTGCTTGCTGCGTAGGCCTCTGCCACGGCGCGCAGGCGCTTGTGAGCGCCTCCGTAAGCCTCGGCTTCTCCTAGCAACCACTTTGGCAACTTAGCCACCATTGTGTAGTTCGGGTCGCAAACGTTCGCCGCAGGCGCTAGCCCCATCTGGCTCACTAGCTGATACGCGTCTAGTGAATCCATGCCGGTCAGGTCGCTGGTCCAATCGACCAACTCCTTCTGGCTGATGCGGTAGGCATCCTCAAGCGGGCGAATCGAGCCCGTCGTCATAATGAAATCGTCGTTTTCTAGGCGAGGCCAAGCAGCGGCTCCACCTTTGATAACGTCTACGGCGATTACCGAGTTCATCGCTGCTTCAATGCCAGTTCCACAGACTTCACCCTCGCCCTGGCGGGCGTGACCGTCTCCCACCGAAAGCATGGCTCCCGCAACATTTACCGGCAGGTAAAGAGTTGCGCCAGCGCGTGCCTCGGGGGTGTCCATGTTTCCTCCGTAGGTGCTTGGGGTGACAACCAGACGAACCTCGCCGCTTGCCGGTGCAACACCTACGGTGCCGTGCATCGGGTCTAGCGGAAGGCGAATCTTGGCGCCGTTTGAGCTGGCTGCAAATCCCGCGGTCCAGGACTCCAAATCCAAGTCATAGAACCAAACGCGCTCCTCCAGGGGATCCTGTAGGGTCGGGGTTTCATGAGTTGAAGTCAAAGCTCCAAAAAGAGGGAAAGTACAAGAGACGCCATACTTGCGCGATGGCACGATAGAGACAAAGTGCACAGCGAGTAGGTCGCCTGGTTCCGCGCCATCTACGTAGATTGGCCCGGTAACCGGGTTCAGCTCAGAGAAGTCGACAACCTTACTTGGGATGTCACTTGCTGAGCGAACCCGACCACCAAAGCAGTCCTCGGTAGATAGTTCAACGATGTCGCCGGGCTTTACTGAAAGCAGCGGACTACGCCCTCCAAATGTGTAGGAGTAGTCTTCTGGCTTAGGCCGGAGTTCGTGAACAGCCATTTGAGGTTCCTATTCGGTTACTACAGATAGGTCTTTGCCGCGCGAGCGCAGAATGACCGCAACGATGATTCCCACGATGAGCCAGCCGATACCCAGAATCTGGGCTGCGGCGCGAGCGTTCCAGAGCACGAATGCCAGAACCAGGATGCCCAGTGCAGGGTAAA
>CAIYOE010000232.1 GCA_903927775.1 uncultured Micrococcales bacterium
AATGTGAGTTTGCGAGACCAACTGAGTAGCGTTTATCAACGCTTTTTGCCGTTCGGTTTTTGGATTGTTACCGGCATCGCTGCTTTTCTTAGATTTTTCAACCTTGGCTCACCCAAGGCGCTCATATTTGATGAGACCTATTACATAAAAGATGCCTGGACGCTGTCGCACCTGGGTTACGAGGGCTCTTGGTTACCCGAGAGCGATGCCAAGTGGGTTTCTGGGGTGTTCAGCACCTTTACGCACAGCGCTAGTTTTATCGTTCACCCTCCCCTGGGCAAATGGTTGATTGCCCTGCCCATGCTGGTCTTTGACCCAAAGAACACCTGGACCTGGCGTTTCTCAACAGCCCTGTTCGGCACCCTGGCCGTGGTTTTGATCATGTTGGTGGCTCAACGACTTTTCCAGAGTCGTTCCTCATCTGTTTTGGCGGGCATGTTTTTTGCCATCGATGGCCACGCCATTGTTTTGGCCCGCACGTCTTTGCTAGACAACTTTTTGATGTTCTTTGCCTTGTTAGCGTTTTACTTTTTGATTCGCGACCGAGATGACGCCAGGGTCAAATACGCACTAAAGCGAACCCTCCGGGATGCGTCGGCGCCAGAGCTGCGCGAGCACATGAGCGCTGTGATTTGGAATCGTCCTTGGTTGGTGGCCTGCGCAATTGCGCTTGGCCTAGCCACGGGCGTCAAGTGGAGCGGGCTTTATTTTGCCGGTGCGTTCGGGCTTTACGTTGTGGTTAGCGAAACTTTGCTTCGCAAACGCTATGGATTCAAGAACTGGCTTTCCGAGGGCATTTTGGGTCAGGGCGTTGCAACGCTTGTGCTCATGCTGCCCGCGTATGCATTGACCTACCTGGCAACCTGGACGGGCTGGATTGTGACTCAGGGAGGCTGGGACAGAAACTCAAAAGCCACCTGGTGGCAGTCTTTGATTCAGTACCACCAGGACATGTACCGATTCCATGTGAACCTGCACACACCGCATAGTTACGCCAGCAATCCCCTGACCTGGCTTTTCATGATTCGACCCACTTCTTTCTATTACGAGTCGATTCCGGATAGCCCGGCTTGCCCGAGCATCAATGGGTGCAGCAGCGCAATCACCGCAGTGGGCAACCCTTTCATTTGGTGGGGAGCTGCGGCGGCAATCCTGTATCTGGTTGTGCACTTTGCCCGCTACGTCAACCGAACCGAGGGCATGATTCTGCTCGGTTTTGCGGCCGGTTACGTTCCGTGGCTTTTCTTTATGCAACGCACCATCTTTGAGTTTTACGCGATTGCTTTCTTGCCATACACGATCTTGGCTTTGGTTTATGTTCTGCGATCACTTTGGTACCGTCACAAGCCAGGCGGCGGTTTCCCATGGCGTCGCGCAATTGTCATTTACCTGATCAGCGTTGGCTTGATCAGCTTTTTCTACCTGAGCGAATGGTGGGGTTTCACCACCCCTTACTGGTACTGGCTGATCCACATGTGGTTGCCCAGTTGGATTTAGTAACTGCCCTAATGCCACAGGCGGTTGTCGACTGCAGCAGTTAGGCTAATAAGCGTGCCAACCTACAGTGTCGTATTGAAAAAACCCGGTGTCGTTCGAGTTATTGGCTCACAACTTTTGGCCCGGTTTGCTTTTGGCATGATGAGCCTCGGCTTTGTATTTCACATCCAAAACGTTTACCACTCTTATGCATTGGCAGGCGTGGCTCTGGGGTTTGAAACCGTGGGGGCAGCTCTGGCCGGGCCTGTACTTAGCCGAAACATCGGGCGAATCGGAGTCCGCGCACTAATCTGGGGCACTTCGATCCTCACATCCGCGCTCCTTCTGGTAATCGGCCTCGTACGAGTCAATCCGGCGCTGCTGTGTCTGGTGGCTTTGGGTGTGGGGCTTTCATCGCCCCCAATTCAGGCCGCGGTTCGCGCAATTTACCCAACTCTGGTGTCGCGCAAAGAGCGTCAGGCGCTTTTTAGCCTGGATGCCACCTTGCAGGAACTGATCTGGATTATCGGACCAGTGCTAGCCACCTTTGTTGCCGCGACCATCTCGCCCTTGGCCGTCATCATTCTCATGGTGTGTGTTCAGCTCTTGGGCAGTGCAACGTTTTTAGCCAACCCAGAAGTTGGAAAGGGTGATTTTCCCAAGAGTTCTGGGCGTCTCGGCGGTGTCCTCAAAAAGCCCATTGTGCTCTGGCTAATGGCAATCGGCACCCTGCTAATCGGTTCTTTCAGCGGAGTGGAAGTAGGCACAGTAGGCGCGCTCAGCAGAGGCACAGCGGGTTTGGTAATCAGCGTTTTCAGCGTCGGCAGCATTTTGGGTGGTTTCGTTATCGGGCCAAGAGCCAAAAACGCTAAAGCCTTGGTCTGGTTCACCAGCCTAATTCTGGTTGGCTACGTGCTCGCCAACATCATGCCAACCAATCCATGGTGGTTGGGAATGTGCTGGTTCATTAGTGGCCTTGGCATCGCTCCAGCTCTGGGGCTGATTAGCCATTCGGTGAGTCTTGTTCTTAGCCCAGCAGAGTCTGCCGAAGCATACGGCTGGATTATGACCGGACAGTTAGTTGGGTACTCCGCGGGCGCAGCCTTGGCCGGCATTGCGATCGACACGATCGGCAACACCAGTGCCATTTGGCTGGCGACAATTTTCGAAGTCCTAACTGTTCTGGCCTGCATTTTTTCTTTGCCTTACATGCCCAGCTTGCATCACGTTCCCACTCAAGGAATCCAAATCATCGACACCGACGAACCGGAATAAGCGGAGACTCAAATGGCTATTTTTGCTGTTCAGTATTTTTACTCGGCCGACGCCGAGGACCTCAGCCTAGTTAGACCCGCACATCGAGGATGGTTGGCCGGCAAACTTGAAGAAGGCACGCTTTTGGCAAGTGGTCCAATGGTCGATTATCCTGGCGCTCTTTTTATCTGGAAAGCCGACTCAGTGGAGTCGCTGGCCAAGACCCTAGACCAAGACCCTTTCGACATCGCCGGTTACATTGGTGAGCGAACAATTGGGGAATGGAATCCAGTGTTCGGACCTTTCAACTAGCATGACCTTCTCTTTAGAGCAGATGCCGCTGGTAAAACTGAATAACGGCCAGGCGATTCCACAGCTGGGACTCGGTGTATACAAAGTCACCCAAAAAATCGCTGAGGTGCTCGTACTCGAGGCAATCGAACGCGGTTACCGCAGAATCGATACTGCATCTCTATACGACAATGAACCAGAGGTGGGTTCGGCCATTCGTCGCAGCGGACTCCCTCGCGAGGAGCTCTTCCTAACCACCAAGATTTGGCATGATCACCACGGCTACGACGACACACTCGAGGCCATAGACGAAGCCCTCGACCGCCTAAAAATCCAGTACATCGATATGCTTCTGATCCACTGGCCAGTGCCTCGACTTGGCAAGTATCTTGAGACGTGGCATGCCTTCGAAGAAGCTCAAAAATCGGGCCGGATTCACGGTATCGGTGTAAGTAACTTTGAACCTGTTCACCTGCAAACCATCATCGATGGCAGTAATACCGTTCCCGCAATCAACCAGGTGGAACTGAACCCCGGTTTCCAACAACCGGTAGTTCGCGAGTTCAACGCAAAGCACGGAATCGCCACCGAGGCTTGGTCTCCTTTGGCGCGCGGCCGAATGAACGAACACCCGACCATCGTTGGCCTGGTTGCAAAGCACGGGAAATCCGCAGCACAGGTCGTGCTGCGTTGGCACCTGCAACTCGGCAACCTAGTAATACCCAAGACCAGTAACCCCGACCGGCTATCCGAGAACATCGATGTTTTCGGTTTTGAGCTAGATTCCTCAGACATGGCCGCCATGCTTGCCATGGACACGGGTATTCGAACCGGGCTAGACCCAAACGAGTTTTAGAAACTTCTTACCAAGCGTTTTATCAACCAAAGAGAGACAAAATGCGCGTACTAATAAGCGGAGCGAGCGGTCTGGTGGGCAGCGAAGTGGCCAGGCAGCTCCAGGCTCGAGGCGATGAAGCAGTGTTGTTGGTTCGTAGACCAGCAAAAACCGCGAACGAGGTTCAGTGGGACCCAACGAGTCACCAAATCCCTTCCGGTCTGATGGAAACCATCGATGCGGTTGTGAACATGGCTGGCGCCACAACGGGCAAAATCCCGTGGACCAAGTCCTACAAGGATGAGATCATTCTGAGCCGCCTAAACAGCACCCAAACCCTGGTGAACGCTATCAACGCCGCCACCAAGAAACCCAAGGTTCTGGTCAGCGGATCTGCGAGCGGAATTTACGGCGATGCGGGCTCCAGAGTACTAACTGAATCAGACCCGAGAGGCAAGGGATTCCTGGCAGACCTAGCCAGCCAATGGGAATCGGTTGCCGGCCAGGTCGACCCATCGGTGCGCTTGATTTTGGCTCGCACCACCATGGTCATGTCAAGAGAGCTAGGGGCCCTAGGACGGCTTTTGCCCCTGATTAAAGCTGGTGTTGGTGGACCTCTGGGAAACGGCAAGCAGTTCTGGGCATGGATTTCGGTGGTAGACGAAGCCGCTGCGATTCTGCACCTGATCGACACTCAAAGCGCCAGCGGACCTTACAACCTAACCGCACCCGAGCCAGCCACCTGCAAACAGCTGGTAGATGCTCTTGGCAAGGCTCTCAAGCGCCCAACACTTGTCCCCGTTCCGGCGTTTGCCATGCGACTGGTCTTTGGAGAGGCGGCCGACGAGTTGTTGTTATGCAGCCAAAACATGAGTGCCCAGAAACTTCTGGACTCGGGATACAAGTTTGTCCACCCAACATTGGCTCAGGCTGCAGCCTGGGTGGTAGGCAAGGACTAATCAGGCTAAAGCAAAACCCCGCGGTGATCTCACCGCGGGGTTTTTTGACTAACTAGGTAGATTACTCAGCTTTTGGAGCAGTTTTTGGTGCGGCGGGCTTGCGAGCCGCTGGGGCCTTGGCAACAGCTGGCTTGGTAGCAGAAGCGGTCTTTGCAGGAGCCTTTGCCGCAGGCTTTGCTGCTGCAGTGGTCTTTGCTGGCGCCTTAGCGGCGGCTGGCTTTGCAGCGGCAGGCTTTGCCGCTGCTGCGGTCTTGGCAGGTGCCTTAGTTGCGGGCTTTGCCGGTGCAGTTGCTGCTGCCTTTGGAGCCGATGCCTTGGTTACCTTGGTTGCCGCTGCCTTGGTAGCTGCGGTTGCAGTCTTGCTCGCGGTCTTTACAGCGGCAGTAGCGACCTTCTCTGCTTTGGCGGTAGCCGCGGTTGCAGTCTTGCTCGCGGTCTTTACAGCGGCGGTTGCCACCTTTTCAGCCTTGGCGGTTGCCTCGGTGGCAGCCTTCTCTGCTGCCTTGGTCTTGGCGGCAACTGAAGTCTTGACTTCTTCGATTACCTCAGAGGTTTCCTTGACGACGTCGGCTGCGATTGCACCGGCTACCTTTGCTACGTCGGGCGCGTTGTTCTTGAAGATCTTCTTGATGCGGTCGAAAACTGACACGATGGGTTCCTTTGTTGGGTTTTGTCGTTACCTAATCAGGTTAGCGCTAGATGGCGCGTCTGCGTCGAAGAATCTCGTCTAAGTTTGCGCCTACTAGGGCATCGGTTGGGTCGGCAGTTTTGCTACCTAGCAAAGGCAATTCGGTGACCTTAGCCAAAATCGGCTCTTCGAGACTACCGATGTGGCCGATGTGGATTGGAGCTGGTAAAGATGCCGGAGTCCAACTACGGTCATCTTCGATTGGAATCGCCGCTGGCTCAAGAGCCATTGCCTGGTCCACCAAAGAGGCAAAGCTAATTGGGCGACGTACCTTGTGATTCGCGTTGTGGTGCAGTATCAAAAAGTAACGTCTGGTAGCGGCGCGATTTGCACTTACTGAAAGCCCAAAAACAAGCGCACCGCCGATAATAACCTGCCAAAGCTCGGCCATCGATGTGAGTCCGTAACCGACGGATGCCAAACTCGCTAACATTGTGAACCCAAAGAAAACCCGCGTGCGCTTGAGACGCATGGCTTGGTAGGCCATAGCCACCGTCGAGTTTTGAGGTTTCTTAGCTTGCTTTAGCGATCGGATCGCCTGAACTTTTGCGTCGCGAGCTGATTGATTACTTGACGCCATTTTGGTCCAACCAGGAATCAGGAATGCCACCCAAAGCACAGCAGCTGCGCATAGGAGCAATCCAGTCAATCCAGAGAAGTTCATATCTTGAGGATATGAGGCAATCAATTGGAATTAATTATTTAATTCGGCGTGTTTAAAAATCTTTTGCTATTCCGCAAGTTTTGGGTAAATCAAAGCTGGAACTTCACCTCTGAGCCATCGATTCAAAATCCCGTTGGGTACTTCTTCGTGGGTCAGAGCGAAAACGTAGTGATCGCGCCAGGCACCATTGATGTGAATGTAGCGCTGCTTCAGCCCCTCGTAACGAAATCCTAGTTTTTGAACAACTCGGAGGCTTGGCTCGTTCTCCGGTCTTATGTCGATCTCGATTCTGTGCAATCCCAGAACTTTGAACAGGTAGTCGCTAACCAAGGCAACTGAGGTTGGCGTCACGCCTTTCCCTGCAACCTCGGCTGTCACCCAATAACCCAGGACGCAGCTGCTCACCGAACCATGCAAAATGTTTGCGACGTTGAGCTGCCCCACAACTTTCCCCTGGTATTCGATTACAAAAGGCATTCCAGATTGTTCATCGGCCGAACGAAGCAACGACCGCACCATTCCTCGAACATCGAAGGCATTAGGGGCGTAGGGGTTGGTTGCCTCCCAGGGCCGAAGCCAAGCGCGATTCGCCAGTAGGGCATGCTCCAAGGCCTTGACATCTTTCATGCGCACCAAGCGAAGTTTGATATCGTTGTGAGTGAGCGCGAAAGACATGGCCATGGTGTCAAAATTAGCGCTATGACATCACATGATTCGCAGAATGCCAAAAAAATGCTTCGTGCCAAACTTTCCGAAGCCCGAATCACTTTGGCCAAAGACCCGAATCACCCAGCTGGCCTTGCCGCCGAACTTTTCGCTTTGACCAAAGCCCTCGAGGCCAAGATCATCGCAGCCTATTTACCTTTTGGCACCGAACCAAACATCGGGGGTTTTGTTTCCGGAGCAAGCGCTCACGGACTGAAACTGATTATGCCGGTGAGCAACCCCGATGGAAGTCTGCATTGGATTCATTACGCGGGCGTAAGTGCGCCGGGAATTTTCGGCTTCGATGAACCAACGGGCGAGCCAGCCGAGCTTCGCGAAGCGCAACTGATTTTGATCCCTGCGTCCGCCGTTGACCGCGCGGGCAATCGTCTGGGTAAAGGTAAGGGCTTTTACGACATCGCATTGGCGCCTCCAGAGGTAAACGCGCCGGTTGCTGCAGTGGTTTATGAACCTGAAGTCCTGAACGGCCTACCGGTGGAAGACCATGATCAGCCGGTCGACTTTATTGTCACACCATTTCGGACCATCGCGGTGGGCTCACGATAACCGGTGTAGCTGGGCCGAATGGTAAAATCAGGGTTCGGCCTCAAATTGGAGTTTCAGATGCCAACCTACTCGTACAAGTGCAAGCAGTGCCAACATGCGTTCGACGCCCTGCAGTCGATTCAAGACGCGGCTCTTACCAGTTGCCCCGAGTGTAACGGCGAACTGGTAAAGGTATACGGTTCTGTGGGTGTCACTTTTAAAGGATCGGGCTTTTACCGAACCGACTCGGCTTCGTCTGGCGGCTCCAGCCCTGCCACAGCGCCTAAAGCCGACTAATTCTTAGCGCGCTAGGCACAGCAACAAACTAACCCCAGTGCGGCGGCTTATCGGCCTGTAAACGTTGATCGTTAGACATACCGGGCTTGTCACCCCAGGCCTCATCGCTGTCTTTGAAAGGCACTTCATCTTCGAACAGCATCTGCGGTTTGTTGTAAACAGAAAGCCCTAGGGCTTCTGCCAGATCGCGCGCGTATTTCTCGGGGTTACTAAACAGCTCAAATGCAAAAACACGCTGCTTGGTCCAACCCAACTGAGTCAGTAAGTTTGATCTGAGCCAGATTTCTCTGGCTAAATCTCTGGAATTGATTTGCCAGTCCGGAATCAAGACAATCGCCCGATTGCCGTAACTCGCGACCAGACTCAGATGCTCACCAAAACCGACCCTTACGGTAACTCCAAGTTTGCGCAATCTCAGAGCCAGATCGCGCAACATGGGGTCGTTCAGATCTGACTCGGGTAGTCCTTTAGCAATCTCAACTCTGGCACTGTTCGCCAAAAGTTGCCTCAGGTGAGGCACTCCCCCGGCAGTTTCATCAGCTATGTCCGACTCGGTGAAACACGAGACTACAGTGAGCCTCTTGCGTGCGCTCACCAGGAGGTTTACAAAGGCTCGGCGGCCATCGATGCCGGATAAATCACCGAGGTTCGAGAGCATGGCGCCTTTAGGTGTCTTGCCAAATCCAATGCTGAAAATAATGTGGTCCGCACTGCGATGCGCTAGCGAACTGATTGAAGAAACCTCGAACTTTTCGCTGCCGTGAGCAGTGAAAAAAGCAATTACATCTCGTCGCTGGTGAAGACCTACCCGCACAGCATTTTTCAATCTTTCGGCATGAACTGGACTAGCGGTTGCCACCAAGAGCGATTCCTCTGGGTTATTCGCCGCGTGCCTAAAAATCAACTCCACGGTTTTTTCAAGCTCCGCATCCAAACTTTCGCAGGCTCCATCGATGTTGGTAGAAGCGCGGTTTCCGTTTTTGATGTACTCGACCATCAGGTGGTTGACGTCGAAGTAATCATCGAGCGTAGGCTCAAAGTGGATTCTGTTTTGGTAGAACTCGCTGTTGATAAAGTCGCCCAGAAGCTGTCCGTTACCGCGGTAGTTGTTTCTTAAAACCTCGGCACCGAAAGCATTTGAAACTGCCGTTAGAGCACTTGAAACTTTTTCTTCGCGGCCAATCGGTATCGGCCTTGCCTCTACCTCGAATCCGGTTGGATAAGCAATCACATTGTCGCCGAAGGCGATTACCTGCTTGGCTCGCTTTAGGCCCGAAAGGTTCTCGGCAATAGAGGTGCCGGCGGAATCCAGCAAAATAACAACGTCGAACTGAGCGTTTGGCAAACTGGCAGCGACCTCATACGGACTGATCGCCAAAATTGGGGCAAATGCGGATAGCAAGTGTGGGCTCGCCTGAACCAATTGCGGGATGCCGGCTGAGCCAGTTTTGAGTAGAGCCTTTAGCCGGTTCGCTTGGTCCGGGAAACCAACTAGGCCTTGCTGCCAGTCGGTCGCCAACTTAGCCACAATTGAATCGCGGTTCTGGGCAAGTTGCGCGGCTTGCAGATCGCGGAATTTTTGTTCCGTGCGCTCTAGTTCGCGGGGATTTGCCGTAAGCAATCCCGGATTTTTCTCGACTAAGTATTCCAAGGTGGTCTGCCACCAGGCTAGATCGAATTCCACGGCGATGTGCTCGTGTTTGACATGCAATCTACCTAAGTCACGCATCAGACCCTCTAGGCCTGAGGCTCTCAGCTGGTTGGCAACCATTGCTCTCTCCGAGAGGTTTTCCAGGGCACCCGTGTCTTGGACCAACGAGTTCAACTTAGCGGTAAGTTTCGCCAGTTCGAGGTCCACCAAAGCCGGTTCATCGTTTTTAGGGTCAAGATGGCGCTGAAGCTTGTCAAGATCGTCTACTAAAGCCTGGTAGGTAACCAACGCATCATTTATTCCGGCCGGCACAGTGGGAGGCTTGAGGCTCTCGCTCAGGCGCATCCAGGTTTCGCGCTGGTCTTCAATAGCTCGGAGCGATGCATTCATGTCCGAGACATGCATTCCGGGTCGAACAAATTCCTTTGCGAGTTTCTTGAGTTTGCGCCGAGTGCCGCCACTCATTTCGCTCTTGAGTTTGCGATCTGCGGTTGCAATGATTACTTCGCTCAGCGAGCGGTCAAAAACTCCTGGAACGAATTTGTCTAAGCTCTCCCGGATACCAGCGAAAAGCTTTAGGTAGATTCCGAATTCGGCGACTGAATTGGCCGGTTTGAACTGAACAGCGGCGATAAAACCGGTTAGCTTGCTGGCAAGGTGAGGATAGGTCTCGTCGCGCAAACGCTTTGCAGTCGCGATTGCCTGTTCCACCTGATCGGGCGACTCAAACCGTGCCTGATACCAGGCGGAATCCTGCGGCCCAAACTTGAACTCTCCAAGTTTCTCTGCCTGCATCAGTAGGTCAAGTGCGGCCTGTCGATCTGGTTTTGCCAGCAGTTGGGTACGGTCAATTCGTGCGTTAGTTACCGGAGCGTGAGGCATTGCCGAGAGTTCGGCGAGCTTGGTCAACACTTCGATCACCGAAACATCGAGCACCGGG
>CAIYOE010000233.1 GCA_903927775.1 uncultured Micrococcales bacterium
CACTCTTGCCCTTGACCTCAAGGTCCTTCTTTTCTGCCTTGGTCTCTTTGACTTCAACCTTCTCGTTGCCCTTCTCGCCCTTTTCGCCGTATGGCGAGGCGGTGGCAACGTTTGCGGTTGCAACGGTTAGAGCTAGAGCGGCTGCTACAACTGCAACCTTCTTTAGAAGTGCGCTCATTTGGAATCCCCTTATTTCAAGACTGATATCTCTAGGCTATGGGCACATTGTGCTGGATAAAAGTGCACAGCGGTTACCCATCGTTGCCTATTCGTACATGTACGTACATTGTTTCGTTCCATCGAAACGCAATCCACAACATTCGTGCTTTGCTGAATAAGGTTCTGGTGCCAAATAGCATCATCGGGGGTTTGGTTTTGACTGTAAGTGACTATTGGCTGGTAATCCGCAAGCGTTGGGGTCTCATGGCCTTTGTAACGCTGCTGTGTATTGCTGGCGCTTTTTTGGTCACTAAGTTCACCACTCCGCTTTATCTGAGCACCACTAAAATCTTTGTTAGCACCCAGGCCTCTGATAATCCAAGCGACCTCTTGCAGGGCAGTTCGTTCACCCAGCAGCGCGTCAAGTCTTATGCAGACTTAGTCACCAGCCCATCGGTGTTGTCTCCGGTAGTTCACGATCTTCAGTTGCACACCCTTCACGACACCTTGGTTAGCCGAATCACCGCAACCGTGCCGCTAAACGAAGTAATAATTCAGATCGACGTCCTGGATGAGTCCCGTTTTAACGCGGCAAGAATTGCAGACCACTTGGCGCAGAGTCTCACCAATAAGGTTTCCGAAATCGAGTCTCCGCTTAGTGGTGCGTCCTCGCCGGTCAAGCTGAGCATTGTTCAGCCTGGTTCGGTGGCTACCAAACCAGACAGCCCCAAGCCGCTCTTGAATTACGCACTTGGCCTATTTATAGGTTTGGTTCTAAGCATTGGTCTGGCGGTTCTGATCGAGAGTCTCGACACCCGCATCCGATCCGCCAAGGACCTAGAAGGCCTCGGCAGCGATGCAGTGCTCGGTGGGATCATTTTGGATACGGTTTTCGCCCGCGACCCGCTGGTGGTTAGCGCGCACCCAAAGAGCCGCAAGGCCGAGTCATTTAGACAACTGCGAACCAATATTCAGTTCGTAGAGGCGGCTCAGGGTAAGAAATCGCTGGTGCTTTCATCGGCTGTTCCGGGCGATGGCAAAACCACAACAATTGCCAACCTGGCCCTTGCATTTGCCGACACCGGCAAGCGTGTAGTTGTGGTCGATGGTGATTTTAGAAAGCCAAAGCTTCACAAGACCATGGGCATCGAGGGCTCGGTTGGTCTGACCAACTACCTGATTGGCCAAGCCCAGCTAGAAGACGTAATCCAAACCTGGGGAACCACTAGTCTCAGTGTTCTGCCCGCGGGCAAAGTGCCACCAAACCCAAGTGAGCTTCTGGGCAGTGAGGCAATGGCCACCTTGCTGGCCCATTTAGAAGCAAACTTCGATGTGGTGCTAATCGACACCGCACCACTTTTACCTGTAACCGACGCAGCGATCCTAAGCCGCATGACCGGCGGAGTAGTGATGGTGGTTTCTGTGGGGAAAACCACCAAGCCACAGCTTCGTACTGCA
>CAIYOE010000234.1 GCA_903927775.1 uncultured Micrococcales bacterium
ATGCTTTGGGAGCACCTGTTCTGGTTCTTCGGTCACCCAGAGGTTTACATCCTTGCGCTTCCATTCTTTGGAATCGTTTCGGAGATCTTCCCGGTTTTCAGCCGCAAGCCAATCTTTGGCTACAAGACCCTGGTCTACGCAACCATCGCGATCGCTGCTTTGTCGATGACCGTGTGGGCTCACCACATGTACGTAACCGGCGATGTACTGCTTCCTTTCTTCGCCTTGACCACCATGCTTATCGCCGTTCCAACCGGTGTAAAGGTGTTCAACTGGATCGGTACCATGTGGCGCGGTTCGGTTACCTTTGAAACCCCGATGATCTGGGCTATCGGCTTCTTGACCACCTTTATTTTCGGTGGTCTAACCGGTGTAATCTTGGCTTCGCCTGCTTTGGACTTCCACTTGAGCGACAGCTACTTTGTAGTTGCGCACTTCCACTACGTGGTCTTCGGAACCGTAGTGTTCGCTATGTTCGCCGGCTTCTACTTCTGGTGGCCAAAGATGACTGGCAAGATGCTGAACGAGACCCTTGGCAAGATCCACTTCTGGTTCTTGTTCATCGGCTTCCACACCACCTTCCTAATCCAGCACTGGTTGGGTGTCATGGGTATGGCTCGTCGTTACTACTCGTACCTTCCAAGCGATGGCTACGGCTACCTGAACTTGATCTCTAGCGCGGGAACTATTTTGTTAGCGCTTTCGATGGTGCCATTCTTGTGGAACGTTTACATCACCGCCCGCAAGGGAGCAAAGGTGACCGTGAATGACCCTTGGGGCTACGGACGCTCGTTGGAGTGGGCAACTGCGAGTCCTTTCCCACGCCACAACTTCACGTCGATTCCTCGCGTTCGTTCAGAATCGCCTGCATTCGACTTGAACCACCCAGAATTCGCTGCTCCAGAGGCTCAGCCAGCTGAGTCGGTAAAGGCATAAACCCATGAAGACTAACGCTCGCCTGTTTCTCCTGCTTACTGTTTTTTACGCGCTAGACGCGGCAGCTTACGGTATTTGGAGCTACAACTCTTCTACCGCGGCGCTGCCTTTCGGTACCAAGCACATCGAGTGGATTGGAACCGCCGCTATCGGCATGCTGGTTTTCCTAAGTGGTTTCATTTACTTCTACATTCGCAGCACCGACAAGACAGTTGGTCCGCGCCCAGAAGACAACCTGAACGCCAACATCGAAGACGGCGACGCCGAGATGGGCTTCTACAGCCCATGGAGCTGGTGGCCATTGGCAATCGGCATCTTTGCTTCGATGGTTTTTGCTTCGTTGGCTGTTGGATGGTGGCTTACCTTCATCGGTGTCCCACTGGCTCTGGTCGCTGTAATCGGTCTTGTGTTCGAGTACAGCAGGGGACAGCACGCCCACTAAGTACCTATCAGAATAGGGCTCACCTTTGGGTGGGTCCTATTTTTTTGCCCGGGTCTAATGTCAGTGGCGGTTGCTAACGTTGGTTCGAGGTTCATGGTGTGGGTGGATTCGTTCGCAGTTCTATTTTTATCCGGGGAGAGTCGATGCATTCACTGTGGTTGCAGTTGACTCACGAATTTGATCGAGTCAGGCCAATAGCTCAAGCACTTGTCTATTTGGAGATTCTTCGGGCGTTTTATGTCGCAGGCAGGAGTCGAGGTGAGGCAAAGGCAGTGGACTCGGGTTTCCAGATCAGCGATGCCGAGTTTGAGCGCCGGCACGGGAATGCTGGGTGGTTCGAGAACGACAAGCCGCCGGTAAAGCGTTCGCGCTTTCAGAGGATCATGCTCTGGTTCGGCTTTGAACTAGACGAATAAACTTGGTGTCCGGTTAGTCCGTAAGTCCTGGGGGAGAGGCTGGGTGGGACATCAAAAAAGAAGAGGGTCGGCAAAAGGCCGACCCTCTTCCATTTTTTGAACTTAGACTAGAGCCTTTGTTTCAACATGTTCCACTGCATCGAGCTCGGGGTGTGCCGACGCTAGTTCCGATGCTGAAACCGGAGAGACGCGATCTTCGAAGAAGAAGCGGCTTAGGGCGGCACGCGCACGAGCTCCCAAGGTGATTTTGCCCTGGGCGTTCGGGCGAGCAACGTCTGGCTTGTGGTCGATGAAGTCCACCAGCTTGTACATCTCGTACTCGTCTAGCGGCTCATGAATTTCTAGGTACTCACCGTGAGGCAAGCGCACGATTCGACCAGTTTCACGTCCGTGTAGCACGATTTCGCGGTCCTTGCGCTGCAAACTGAGGCAAACCCGCTTGGTGATAAAGAACGCGATAATCGGTAGAACGATCAACGAGATCTGCATCGTGGTTAAGACGTGGTTCAAGCTCAGAGCGAAGTGAGTGGCGATTAGGTCGGTGCTGGCACCTGCCCACAGAACCGCGTAGAAGGTCATTCCAGCTGCACCGATTGCGGTACGGGTAGGAGCGTTTCTTGGGCGGTCCAAAACGTGGTGTTCACGCTTGTCTCCGGTAACCCAGGCCTCGAAGAATGGGTAGGCAGCTACCAAAACCAAAAGCAGGATTAGCACGATCATCGGAAGCAAGATGTTCCATGACCAGGTGTAGTTTCCGGTAGTGACCTCTAGGTGGCTTGGAGCCAAACGAAGAGCGCCGTCGGCCCATCCGATGTACCAGTCAGGCTGAGTTCCCGCGGACACCGGCGATGGGTCGTATCCGCCGTAGAGCCAAATCGGGTTGATGGTCACGGTTGCGGCAACCAGCATCAGCACGCCAAAGACTAGGAAGAAGAATCCGCCTGCCTTTGCAACGTAAACCGGCATCAGTGGGTAGCCGACAACATTGTCGTCGCGGCGTCCTGGGCCCGAGTAGTGAGTGTGCTTGTGGATTACCACCATGAATAGGTGGATGACAATGAAGATCAAGATGAATGCCGGAATCAACAGGATGTGAAGTCCGTACAGACGCGCTACGATCTGGTGTCCTGGGAACTCTCCGCCGAAAAGCATCGACGAAACGTAGGCGCCGATGACTGGTAGGCCCTTGATCATTCCATCGATGATTCGAAGACCATTGCCCGAAAGCAGGTCATCTGGAAGCGAGTAGCCGGTGAATCCACCAGCCATCGCTAGTACGAACAGTGCGAAACCGACTACCCAGTTGATTTCACGTGGCTTACGGAAGGCTCCGGTGAAGAACACGCGCATCATGTGAAGACCAGCGGCAGCAACGAACAGCAGCGCTGCCCAGTGGTGTAGCTCGCGCATCAGAAGACCGCCACGAACCTCAAATGAGATGTCTAGAGCCGACTTGTAGGCGATCGACATCTCGGCACCCTTTAGCGGTCCGTAAACGCCGTCGTAGATGACGTTGGTCATGGCAGGCTGGAAGAAAAAGGTGAGGAAGGTTCCGCTCAGCAACAACACTAGGAAGCTATAAAGTGCTACCTCACCCAGCATGAACGACCAGTGGTCGGGGAAGATCTTGCGGCCGAACTCCTTCAGTATGCCACCCACACCAACGCGTTCGTCGAGGTAGTTGGCGGTTCCAGCTAGGAATCCACCCTTTTGTGCGGTGCTAGTTGCATTACTCATTTAGCGGTACGCTCCCAGAAGCTAGGGCCAACAGGCTCACTAAAGTCGCCCTTGGCGACCAGGTAGCCCTCGGCGTCGACAGTGATCTGAAGTTGAGGCAATGGACGGGTTGCTGGGCCAAAGATTACAGCGCAGTCATTCGCTAAGTCGAATGTGCTCTGGTGGCATGGGCACAGTAGGTGGTGAGTGTGCTGCTCGTAAAGAGCAACAGGGCAACCAACGTGGGTACAAATCTTGCTGTAGGCAACGATTCCGTTGTATCCCCAGTCGAGTTCCTTCTGGCTATTGATCTGGGCCGGGTCAACACGAACCAAGAGCACTGCTGCCTTGGCCTTTTGCTCTAGGTAGTCATCCTTGTGAGCGCCATCTGGCATTAGTCCCTCGGGGATCACGTGGAAAACCGAACCGATTGTTAGGTCTGCCGCCTTGATGGGGGTTCCAGTTGGGTCGAGCGCCAAACGAGTTCCTGCGGTCCACATGGTGTGGCGAAGTGTTCCCTGAGGGTTGGGGTCGGTGGTCATGTCCTTGAACAGAACTAGTGCGGGCAGTGGGAACATAGCCAATGCACCATACAGGCTGCGACGAATCAGCTTACGGCGGCTAAAACCAGACTCCGAGTTTGCCAGGCTGACGATCTCTACGGCACGAGCACGAACATCCTCGGCTCCGCGAGTCTGGTGACGAGGCTCAGCGACCTCTGCATCCGGCATCAAAGTCTTAGCCCAGTGCACAGCACCAAAGCCGATTCCAAATAGGCCAAGTGCGATACCCAGGCCCATAAAGAAGGTGTTGTTGTGAACTGTTCCCAAGTCGCTACTGATTGGGAAAGCAAAGTAAGCAACGATCGAGCCGACGCTGCCCACGGCGCTGGCCATGAACCAGTAGAACACCTGACGAGCTGCGCGGTTCTCGTGCTTGACACTCTTATCGGTCATGCGCACGCGGTGAGGCTCCAGACCAGGGTCTGGAATCTTATCTGCGGTAACTACAGCTAGGCCTGAGTTGTAGTCGTGCTCAAAACCCTCTGAGTCGTGCGAGGCAGGCACTAAGCCCTTCTGGTCACTCACTGTGATGCTCCCTTTGTTTTCTAAAAGTCATTTGCGCGCTTGGGCAAACTAGTTGCTCTTAGCACCCAACCAAACGGTGATGGCAATGATTCCACCGAGAACAGCAACCCAAACAAATAGGCCTTCTGCTACAGGACCAAGGTTGTCTAGGCTCAAGCCACCCACCGAAGGGTGCTGCTGAAGGTAAACCAGGTAGGTAATGATGTCTTTTTTGTCCTTAGGGGACAGGTTGGCATCGTTAAACACCGGCATGTTCTGAGGGCCGGTCAACATGGCCTCGTACATCTCTTTCGCGCCTGTGTCGGTAAGTGCAGGGGCGTATTTACCCTGGGTAAGTGCTCCACCCGCACCAGCAGCGTTGTGGCACATGGCACAGTTGGTTCGGAAAAGTTGCCCTCCGCGGGTCAGGTCACCGTTGTTGGCAACCATTGCGTCGGTTGGGATAGCAGGGCCGGGAGCCAGAGACGCCACATAAGCCGCCATCGCAGCGATCTCTTTGTCGTTAAAAACTGCGGCCTTAGCCTGAATCTGAGGCCCCGAAGCCTGAGCTGGCATACGACCCGACGAAACCTGGAAGTCAACAGACGCAGCACCAACGCCGATCAGCGTAGGAGCGTTCTTGGTGCCTTCGGCGTTCTTACCATGGCAGGATGCACAGTTTGCCAAGAAAAGCTTGTGGCCTAGGTCGATTTGCGACTGCGAAGCCACGGTTGGGTCTTGTTGTGCCTTTACCGCGGTGGTTGCTGCAGCATATCCACCACCGGTGACCAAAAGACCGGCCGCGATGACGAGTGCCGCCGCAAAAGGGCGACGACGAGAAAACATGGACTTGCGGTTCAACGATGCCATTTCTTGATTGCTCCGAATCGTTTTTTTATTTCAAGACGTAGATGATGAGGAAGAGGCCAATCCAAACCACGTCCACAAAGTGCCAGTAGTAAGAAACCACGATTGCGCCGGTTGCTTCGTAGTGGCCGAACTTCTTGGCTGCAAAGCTTCGCCCAATGATGATGAGGAAGGCGATTAGACCGCCGGTCACGTGAAGTGCGTGGAACCCGGTGGTTAGGTAGAACGCGCTGCCGTAGGAGTCGCTGTTTAGCATGACACCCTCTTGTGAAATCAAGTTGGTGTACTCCCAAACCTGGCCGGAAACGAAGATCGCTCCCAGCACGTAGGAAATAAAGAACCATTCGACCATTCCCCATTTGGTCGGAGACCAACCGGTGGAACGAGGCTGCATGCGCTCTGCAGCGAAAACACCGAACTGCGCTGTGAAAGAAGATGAAACCAGAATCAACGTGTTGATAAGCGCAAAAGTTACGTTCAACTTCGCGGTCTGGCCGTGCCATAGTTCCGGTGAGTTGGCGCGGAGGCTGAAGTACATTGCGAAGAGACCTGCAAAGAACATCACCTCGCTACCGAGCCAAACAATTGTTCCAACCGCGGTCGAATTAGGTCGGTTAATGACGGGAGCAGAATGCTGCGACACTGGCATAGAAGTCATGCTTTAAGCATAACGCTCGGGTAACGATCAATGCCCGCTTTCGTGGCTGAAATCGCCAAAACACACAGTCGTTTTAAGTTTTGGAGTCCAGAGCCAATCACCCTGGGGGAGCACGTATTAGCGCCCTAGCCTGCCCTAAACTTTTGCTATGAACGCACCTCTATCTTGGCCACTCATTTTGGGCCGTTTGCTCGAAAAAACGGCCTTGGACCGAGCGTCCGCCAGTTGGGCCATGGGCCAAATCATGGCAGGAGACGCCACCGAGGCGCAGGTGGGCGCCTTCATGATCGCACTTCGTGCCAAGGGCGAGAGCGTGGATGAGTTGGCAGGTCTGGTAGACGTAATGCTCGAGCGCTCTGTGATGCTCGACACTGGCAATGATGCGGTGGATATTGTTGGAACCGGCGGCGACCTAGTGGGAACCGTGAACATCTCATCGATGGCCAGTGTTTTGACTTCTGCTGCGGGTGTTCCTGTGATGAAACACGGAAGTCGATCAGCTTCGGGCAAGACCGGTTCCTCCGAGATGTTAGAGGTCTTGGGCATTCGCCTAGACCTGTCTCCCGAGAAGGTAGCCGACGTTTTTCGTCAGGTCGGCGTGACGTTTTTCTTCGCCCCGGTTTTCCACCCTGCCATGCGCCATGTAGCACCGATTCGTAAGCAACTCGGGGTTCCAACCACCTTCAACTTTCTTGGTCCGTTAGCAAATCCGGCTCAGCCAATAGCAACCAGCCTGGGAGTTGCCAACGCGAGCATCGCCCCGCTCATGGCAGCCGAAATGGCGGCCCGCGGGCGAACCGCTCTGGTTTTTAGGGGCAACGACGGCCTGGACGAGCTGACCACCACCGACGACAGCCAGATTTGGCAGGTTAGCGGGGGAGAGGTGACCCGGTTTGTCTTGGACCCACGTAGGTTCGGCCTAGCTCGAGCCCAGCGCGAGCAGTTGATTGGCGCGGATCCTCACCACAACGCCCAGGTGGCGCGCGATTTGTTCGACAACATCACCGATGGCAACCTCGGTGCGATTCGCGACATCGTGGTTTTGAACGCCGCCGCAGGAGTGGTCACCTATGAACTTGCCAAAGATTCAACCCGCAGCGATGTTGACCTGGACTTGCGTTTCGAAGGCGCCGTGGAGCGTGTGACTCGCGCTCTGGAATCTGGTGCGGCACGGGCCAAACTGTCGCAGTGGATTGCTGCCACGCAGGCCTAAAAGTATCCAAACCAAAAGTGGAGAGCAAAGAGGGCCGGCCAAAACATTACTTGACATAATGTTCATTATCGGCAAAATGTAATGATTATCAGAAGTGGTTCTGCAGGTACTCGGCTAACCCTGGCGGGCCAACCCGCTCGCCGCTGGCAATGAGCTCCGAAACCTTCCACCAGCGCCACTCGATTACATCGCGGTGTTCGTCTTTGGTCCAACGGCTGTTATCTATTGCAAAATCAGCTTCGACCTGGATTCGGTAAAAATGTGCGAATCCAGTTTCATAACGACCATCGGCCCAGTCGATTCTCACCGGCAAGCTGACTTCTAGCTCTCCCAGGGCTTCCTGAGAAATCACGTAACCGGTTTCCTCATAAAGCTCTCTAACCGCGGCTTCCGCAACGGTTTCACCTGCATCGATGCCACCGCCGGGTGTGAGCCAACGAGGCGGTAGTCCAGTTCCTGGATCCCAGTGGGTCAACATGAGCAGTAACTCACCAGACGGATTGACCACAAATGCCCGAGCGGTTTCGCGGTGTTTTACGTGTTGATCGGACTCGGGATGCTCTGGAATGTGGTTGGTTGACATAATAAAACTACTTGACATAACTATTTTGGCGACCGGATTTCATCGTTGTTTGCCTCTGGTGCAGCCTGGCGCTTGTGATTGGCCATCTTGAGCCCGAAGATGCGAAACGATACCTGGGTCAGATAGCCAATGCCAACGGCGAAAATCAGGGTTCCCTCGCGCACCTGTCCCCCAAGGAACCAACCGGTGGTCATAACTACTAGCTCCACCACTGTCCTAACCTGCCAAAACGGGCGTTTTAGAACCTTTTGCAGGCCGATCATCAAGCCATCTCTTGGCCCGGTTCCCAGTTTGGAGCTGATGTAGAAGCCGGTTGCTAGGCCGACAATCGCCAATCCAAGTAAGAAGGCGCCAAGCTCTTGCCAATAATTTGTCAAAGTGGGAAGCCAAGGGAACACCGTGTCCGAAAATATGCCGATCAAAAGCCCATTGGCGATTGTTCCAACGCCAGGCTTTACCTGAAGCGGTATCCAAGTGAGAAGTACCAGTGCGCTAACGGTAACGCTGGCCCAGCCGTAGCTAATGTGCAGCTGTTTGGAAATTCCGGTGGCAAGCACATCCCAGGGTGGCACTCCGATTTGGGCGTACACCATCAGGGCCAGCCCCAAGCCGTAAAGATAGAGTCCTGCAAGCAGGCGGGCGTAGCGCTGTGCATAGTGCCAAAACATGTTGCTAGCCTAGCCTCATGACTTACCTCTACCCCACCACTAAAGTGCGAGTCCTGGCTCATCGCGGGCTTGCGTTAGATGCCCAAGGAAAAGAGCTAGACGAAAACACTCTGGACTCCTTCGAGCGAGCTGTGCAGGTGGGGGCAGACTACATTGAGTCCGATATTCAGGTGACCGCAGATGGTCAAGCCGTGCTTTTCCACGACGACGACCTAGTGCGGGTGGCAGGCATCGATGCCCCTATCGGCAGCCTTAGCCTGAGCGAGGTTCAGGCGATAACACTTCGCCACGGTGCGGGTATTCCTACTCTGAAATCCGCTCTCGAGGCGTTTCCGAACGCCCGTTTCAACCTGGACTTCAAGGTTGAGGGAGCCATAATCCCGGCCGCAAAGGTTATTTCTGAGTTAGACGCTCAAGAACGTATTTTGGTGGCAAGTTTCAGCGAGGCTAGGCGCCTGGCGGCTTCGAGACTGCTGCCTAAATCAGTTAGTTCAGCTGGATCCACCAGAGTATTGGGGGCCTATTTAGGCGTCTTGCTGGGGCTGAGATCGCTATCTGCCTGGGCCACCAAGCCCGTCCAGGTCCTTCAAATCCCGGTTGGCAGCGGGCCAATTCACTTTGACAATCGTCGATTCATCGCTGCCATGAAGCTCGCCAACACCGAGGTGCATTTTTGGACCATCAACGAACCAGACGAGATGGTGCGCCTAGCTGGTCTGGGGGCCTCTGGAATAGTGACCGACCGAGCCGATCTGGCTTTGGCAACCTTGCGCTAAACCGAACGTTTTTCTGGGAAAAGCCTGAGTATTTCCGCTCGGGTGGAATGTTTGCTCATCAGACTGGGTTTGATTGCCTATCTAATCCCGCCCAAAAGGCTTTCAGGAGGAAAAATGTCTCAGCAGACAATGCGCGGAATGCGTCTAGGAACACAGAGTCTAGAAAGCGAACGAGGCGTCTCTTATGAACCGAGAGGGCGCTTTACATACCAGTGTTCAGGCGGGCACTTCACCGAAATGGTTTTCGCTAGTGGTGCTGAACTTCCTCAGACTTGGGAATGCAAAGTCTGCTCGAAGACCGCCGTGCTAATGGAAAACGGCGAGCAGGTCTCGCTCGATTTGGTTGAGGAGAAAACTCCTCGTAGCCATTGGCAAATGCTTTTAGAACGTCGCTCAATCGAGGAACTTGAAGAGATTCTCGAAGAGCGCCTTCAGGATCTGAGAGCTCGTCGTGAGGCAGCTGCCGCTAAGAAATAGTCCATTGACTTACAGAATCGGACCACCTGCATGGGTGGTCCGATTTTTTTTACTTAGCTTCAAAGCCCCATTTAGTTACACGCCACAGGGCCTCTAGAACAATTCGATTGTTCATTTTGGAGTTACCGTGGGCTCGCTCCACGAAGGTAATCGGTACCTCCTCGATTCGCCCCTTGGCTTTGAAAGTACGCCAAGCTAGCTCCACCTGGAATGAATAACCAGCTGAGGCGATATTGACTAGATCTAGGCCACTAAGGAAACTTGAGCGGTATACCCGGAAACCGGCCGTGATGTCTCTAACCCCGGTTCTCAGCATCAATCGGGCATAGGTGTTTCCTGTGCGGCTAATAATTTGGCGACTTACCGGCCAATTCACAACGCTGCCACCTTTTACCCACCTTGAGCCAATGACTAGATCATTAAAAGGGGCACGAACCAAAAGGCTTTGCAGGTCCTGGGCTCGGTGACTGCCGTCGGCGTCCATCTCGACCACGAACTCGTAGTTACGCTCAAAAGCCCAAGCAAAACCGGCAAGGTAGGCCGGACCTAGGCCGTTCTTCTGGGTGCGGTGCAGTACCGAGACGCGTGGATTCACCGCAGCTATTTCGTCGGCCAGTTTGCCAGTTCCGTCGGGGCTGTTGTCGTCTACAATCAACAGATCGATTTCAGCTACCGTGTTCAAAAGGTTTCGAACTATGTCGCTAATGCTTTGTGCCTCGTTGTAGGTCGGCATGATTACCAAGGTATTCATGTTGGCCCTTTCTAGATGTTTGCTGTGAGACTAGGCAACTTGCCTGATAGCCCCCTGAAATTAGGCTTCATGACGCCCGGACCCTTTTGTTTCGGCGCCTGAACTTTCGGATGGTGTCTCTGCCCCGGTGAACGATAGCCGTAACCAACAGCAACCCCGTAGCCGTTAAGGCTAGGGCATCCGCCCAACCATAGAAGCGCATAGCGGGCGTGAGTTCGTTTCGAAGTGGTAGCTCACCCAGAACATATCCCGGCTTGAACGCTGGAATGCGTTGCAAAATCTGCCCATTCGGAAGAATCAATTCGGTCACACCCACGGTACTTACGTGAACCACTGCCCTGCCGGTTGAAATAGCCTGAAGCCGCGCCAAAGATTCTTGTTGGAAGGTCTCATCGGTGTGGCCAAAGTCAGAGTTATTAGCCTGGCTCAGGATTAGCTTTGCGCCGCCGGTAACTAGATCATGGCTCAGGTCATCGATGCCTATTTCAAAGCAAATTAGGGAACCAACTTGGGTTCCGGCTACCTGAAAAATGCCCGGTCTATTGCCCGAGCTGAAACCGTGGTTTATGAGTCCGATCAGTTCTGGGGCGATTGCAAACCAAAAGGGTCTATCGGGGACGTATTCCGCGAACGGAACCGGACGTCTCTTGTTGTACTGAGCAATCTTGGATTTGCTCGGGTCGAAAAGCAGCACACTGTTGTAGGCGTTGTCTGCTTGCCAAGTCACCGTGCCCAGGAAAAGCGGTGTCTTCAAGAGTTGGCTCGATACTTGGTAAACCTCCGATGCGGCCAGAGGGTTGGTAAGTGGGTTTTGGTCGCTCGCGTTTTCCGGCCAGACCACAAAATCTATTCCCCTAGCCTTTGGGTCTTTGGCAAGCACCTTGGATTCTCGGACGTGTTTGGCCAAGATGCTGCCCGGAATGGGATTCGCAAAAAGTCCAGCGTTAGCATTGCCCTGAACCGCGGCAACTTTGACCGTTTCGCTAGTCTCGCCGTTAGGAACAATCGTGACAAGCGGAATCAAAAGTGCGGCTAGAACCGGTGCCACCATAAAAACTGTTGAAACCAGGGAAACTCTTGATTGTGGCCGTGACTGCGATTGCGAGAAACTCCTGGAGGAATCGAACACCACCACAAACGTGATTGAGATAACCGCAACGGCCAGGCTTACGGCGCTAATGCCGCCCCAATAGGCCCAACGTTCCAGAACTGTGCCAACCACGGGTTGCCCCAACCGTGACCATTGGTAACCACCGTATGGCAGGTGCCCGCAGAGCCACTCGCGAGTCACCCAAACCAGGGCAAGGGCGATAATCAGCAGTGGTTGTGACCAGATACCTAACTGCGAGGCTCCACGCTCGTGGCTTTGCCAAATTAGAGCCATCGCTCCCATGGCAAAACCGCAGATCAGACCTTCCAACACGGCCAAAGCCAGCCATGGTTCTGGCCCAAGGTAAGCCGACATCCAGACGCTTTGAGAGGCGTAAAAGGCCGCTCCCCCAACAAATCCGATTCCGTAGCCTGCCCAAAAGCCAACGCGCCTAATAGACCAGACCATAAGAAAAACCGAAACAAAAATCAAAGGCCAAATTCCAGCCCGAGGTAAGGTAGGGCCCGCCAGCAAGCCACTGAGCAGGGCCATGGATGGCCGCCAGAACCACCCCGGCAGTTGCCAGTCGCGCGAGGAGTTGAAATTAGCCATAGTACGAATAAGCCACGATGCCGCGCTTGACCTTGGTAACCGCGTCTCGCGCAGTCTGCGCTATGCCCGGTTCCGCGGTTTGCGCAAGTTGGTCAAGGATGTCGATAATCTGCTTGGTCCAGCGAATGAAGTCACCTGGCAGCATGTCTGCCTGCTCTAGGACGGTGTCCAATCGTGACCCCGAGGCCCAACGATAAATCGGAAGGCACATGCTCGGATCCAGAGGGCTGGTCGTAGGTAGTCGGTGAGCTTTGGACAATTCCTCGATGTCTTCCCAGATCGCCTCTGTCTTCTCTAGCACCTCGGCGAAAATACCGCGTGGAAGCTTGATTTCCAACTTCTCGTCGTCGCGTCGTGCTTCGTAGACCAGTGCAGCGGCCATGGATGCGAGGCTTGGTGCATCCAGGTTGCGCCAAACGCCCGCGCGCAAGGATTCGGTGACCAGAAGATCGCGCTCGCCATAAATGCGGCCGAGCAACTTGCCGGGCTCCAACACCTCGTAGTCATCGCCGTCGCGCTCCACGTATCCAAGTTCAAGCAAGAGATCGCAGATTCGGTCGAAAGTTTTGGCCACCTGATTGGTGTGGCGCTCAATCTGGCTCACAACTTGGTCGACTTCACGAGCAAGTTTGAACCAGCGTTCACCCCAGCGAGCGTGTTGTTCGCGCTCTGGACAGTGGTGGCAAGGGTGGTGCTTGATGCGCTGTTTCAGATCGTTTAGTTGCTTTTCCTGACCACGCCGACTGTCGCTAATTTTGCTGGTGCGACCATGCTCGGCGCGAATGCGCCCAGATGCCAAAACCTTTTCTATGTCGCTGATCTCGCGGCGCATGGTGGCGTACTCGCGGTAATCCCCAAGGTGGCAGCTCATGGATTCCTCGTAACCTTGCAGCGACATTTGCTTTTCGCGAATGTTGCGGGCCAGGCCAACCACCGAGCGGTCGGCTTGGAACTGCGCAAAAGAGGTCTCCAGCACGTCTCGGGCACGTTTGCGGCCAAAAGCCTCCAGCAAGTTGACAGCCATGTTGTGAGTCGGTCGGAACGCGCTGATCAACGGGTAGGTTCGCTTAGAAGCCAGACCCGCAACGGTGTTCGGATCTAGGTTTCCGGCCCACTGAATCACGCTGTGGCCTTCGGTATCGATACCTCGGCGACCGGCACGCCCGGTTAGTTGCGTGTACTCCCCCGGGGTCAGTTGAACTCGGCCCTCGCCGTTGTACTTATCTAGGCGTTCCAGAACAACGGTTCGCGCGGGCATGTTGATACCCAACGCCAGAGTTTCGGTGGCAAACACCACGCGCACGAGTTTGCGCAAGAAGAGTTCTTCGACAATTTCCTTGAAAGCGGGCAGCATTCCGGCGTGGTGCGCACCTACACCGCGCTCCAGTGCGCTTAGCCACTCGAAATAGCCCAGCGTCGACAGGTCTTCGTCTGCAATATTGTGTACCTTTTCCTCTACAAGGAGGCGAATCTGACGCGCTTCCTCTTTAGTGGTCAGGCGAACGCTGGATTGAATGCAAGCACGAACTGCGGCTTCGCAACCGGCACGTGAAAAAATAAAAAAGATAGCCGGCAGTAGCTCGGCTTCGTCCAAAATGTCGACGATTTCTGCTTTGCTGGCACGGTAAATGTTTGGCAGTTTGGAGTTGTAGCCACCGTAGCCTCCGCCGTTGCCACCTTTGCCTGACCTACCTTTAGAAGGTTTGTTGGGCATTTGACGCAGCTTGTTGTTGTGCTTTTGTTGAAGCTCTGGGTTCACGCGGCTCTGGTTCTTAGCGCCTTCGTCGAACAACGGCAAAAGTTCGTCTCCGAACATAACGTGTTGGGTCAAAGGCACCGGTCGATGTTCGCTAATGATCATCTCTGTGCTGCCTCGCACTTCGTTCAGCCAGGCGCCAAACTCCTCAGCATTCGAAACCGTGGCGCTTAGACTCACGATCTTTACGTCCTTAGGAAGGTGGAGAATTACTTCTTCCCATACGGCACCGCGGAAACGATCACCCAGGTAGTGAACTTCATCCATGACAACATAGCCAAGGTTGCGCAGGCTGTCCGAGTTGGCGTAAATCATGTTTCGGAGCACTTCGGTTGTCATGACTACGATCTGGGCATCGGAGTTGTTGTTGTTATCTCCGGTTAGCAGTCCTACGCGCTCAGCTCCGTAGCGTTTGGTGAGTTCTGCGAACTTCTGGTTGCTTAGTGCCTTGATCGGCGTGGTGTAAATCACCTTGAGGTCTTTAGAAAGCGCCAGATGAATGGCGAACTCACCAACAATTGTCTTTCCTGCGCCGGTTGGAGCGGCAACCAGAACGCTGTTGTCAGTTGCAAGCGCTCGGCATGACTGCAGCTGGAAGTCATCCAATGGAAACTTCAGCAGTTCTTGAAATTCGGTGAGCGCGACAAGCTTTCTGCTGTCTTTGGCTGCCCTATATCGCTCAGCTGGAGAGAGTTCGGCGGTGTCTTTTGGCATCAGGCTGCACTCTCGTTGGTTGGTACGTAAAGGACGGCGCGCCTACGAACTACGCGATCACGAACATAAGAGATTCCTACAGCGATGAAATAAAGCACCAGCAAAGGAATCATCAGAATAAACATGGATGTCGGATCAGACACTGGAGTTGCCAGAGCCGCGACCAGAGCAGAAACCACTACGGCAAGGCGCCAACCCTTGAGGATCCCCTTGGCCGTGACCAAGCCCATAAAGTTCAAAAGCACCAGCACAACAGGTAGGACGAATGCCAGTCCAAACAATAACAAGATCCGAATGGCAAACAGAACGTATTCACTTGCATTTATTAGGTTTGCGCTTCCGGCCGGAGTAAGCCCCAAAAGCGCATGTACAAAGATGGGTAAGGCCATCCATGCCATGTAGCAACCGCCTAGGAAAAGCGGTATCGCCGAACCCAGAAAGCCCAAGGTGTAGAGCCGCTCTCTGCGCTTCAAGGCTGGAATGATGAATGCCCAGAATTGATAGAGCCAGAGTGGGCTGGAAACCACGACGCCGATAAACACGGAAATTTGTAATCGCAGATCAAAGGCGCCCCCGATGGTACTGAAGTTCACCGTTGCATTCACATGCGAGTCTTTGGCTGCCTGCACAATCGGGTTTTGCAGTGCTGCAAACACCGGGTCGAAAAGGTACCAACCGGCTATTGTTCCCAAACCAATGAACACGAAAGACCAAACAAACCGTTTGCGCAGTTCTTTCAGGTGTCCGCCAAGGCTCATTGCCGCCTGCGGGTTCTTAGGTTTGGCCATGAGGCTAGTTTTTGTTTGAGTTCTCGTCCTGTGAATCGCTCTTGGCAGGAGCGTCAGGCTTAGGCGTGTTCGACTTGTCGTCGCTTTTTACCTCTTTGCGGAAAATCTTGATTGATTCGGCCAAGCCCTTGGCTGCCCCGGGGAGCTTCGGACCGGCAAAGATTGCGACAATAATCAACAGCAGGATTATGCCTACTGGGCCCTCGAGGCTTCTAAACACGGTGACTACTTTCTTTTGCTGAATCTAGCAATAAGCCTACGCTGTTTGGCGCTTTTCTCTCGCTCGTGCTGGCTCTTTCGAGCCAGCCAATCCTGAGTCAATTTCGAAGAATCATCGTCTAAGTTATCGGCGGGCTTAACGTACTTTGCCTCGGTTGTCATTTGGCCTTGAAGTGCCTCTACAGCCTTTTGCAACCTAAGAGATTCGCCGGATACCTTGGTGAACTTAAAGAAGAGGTCCCAGCCAATCCAGCCCAAAACCAGCAGTCCTAGAATCAGGATTCCAAGGTCGATCAGCAGCCATGCCCAAAACGGCATTTATTCAGCAACCTGGTCGTTGTCGGGCGTGGATTGGCCCAGAGCCCTGAGGGCGAAATTCCGAACCACTGTGCGAGCCTCTTGAGGTGCTGTAACCCTGGCGCTGCCGCCGAATCTGGCTAGTAGCGGCCCAAGGGTGTTTAGGTTTCCCACCTTGATTCTCACCTGAAGGTTGCCATTTGCCGACTCCCCCAGTTGCACAGCCTGGTAGTCACCGATGATGCTAAAAGCCTCTGGTTCGAGTTCCAGAGTCACGTCGAAGTCACTGTCCTTGGGGATGTAGATTTCCTCGGTGAGTTCGGCTTCGAGCGCAGCTTGGCAGATCGGAGTCTCGGTGATTTGTGCCTTTTGCATTCGATCGAGACGAAACGCCCTAACCTCTTGGTTTTTGAGACAGTAACCGCGAAGAGTCCACACGTCGTCTTTGGAAACCAAAAGCAGAGGGTCGATCTCGCGCTCCGAGGTTTCGTCTTTGGCGTTGCGGTAGACACAGCGAATCCGTACCTTTTGGGAGATTGCCTTGCGCAAGGTCAACACATCGCTGTCTACGCTGCCAGGTATGACATCGAGTGTGGCGACCGGCTCGCTCGTGGAACCCTTGGCCAAAATAGCAAGCAAATCCTGGATTTCGGACTTTTGCTCGAAGCCAGGTATCTCGGATAGATAGTTCAGGCCCGCACTCAGGGCGGCAACTTGCCTGGCCGAAATGCGCGGTACGTCGTCGATGGCCGGGTTTGAAGTCAACACCACGGTTTTTTCACCATCAAAATCGTCAACATAGATGTCGAATAACTCGCCGCCACCGTACTTTCCAACACCGCTAAAAGAGATGATTCTCACTGCATCTTCGACTTCGGCTTCGCTCAACTGAAACCGCTCTGCCAACTCAGCAAGCGGAGTCGGTTCATCGGAGTGCACTAAAAAACCAACAAGTGCAAGCATCAGGTTGTACTTGTCGGCACCTGAAATCTTGGATTTTCTAGGCATGGTCATTCACGACCTTTTCTAACCCAGATCGAATCGCTGCAGCAAGTGAGGCGGGGCGTATAACTTCGATATCGGTTCCAAAGCTTCGAAGCTTCTCGGCGAGGATGCCCTCGTCCATGTAATTCAGGTGATGCACGTTGTCGGTTTCGGTCCTGGGCAGGTCCATTTCGAAGTAGTTCCATGCCCCTGTGTCTGGTTTGATTCGAAGTGATGCCACTTGGCGTTCTACCAGTTGGTTTAGGTCCGCGACCGCATCATTGATTTGACTCTGGGTCGGTGGCTCAAATACCTCACCAGTGGCGGTTATTTTGCTCACGATTCGCTTGAGCAAAAAGTTGCGAACCTGATTTTTGTCTTGGTCAAGGCTCACCAGTAACCATTGACCACTCACGTTCTGAAGTCGCCACGGTTGGACCCGGCGTTTTTCCGGTTTGGCCGCACCGGGTTTGCGATAACTGAACTCGATAACCTCGGGGTTATCGATTGCCAAGCTCAAAGGTATGAAGTTTCGATCCTGGGTGGTGATGCTTGGTGCGATACCTAAGATTCCGCTGTCTTCCGGGATGTCGCCGAGCGCCCGGAGTCGGGTTAGAGCCAGTTCCACTTCGTGAGATAAAGATGCTTTTGCCCAAACCTGCGATGCCAGGTTCAACAGCGAAATTTGTCTGGCTGTTAATTTGGCATCTTTTGGCCAGATGAAGGTCTCATTTGGGATCCTGTACCGAAACTCCTGATTATTTTTGTCTTCAGAAGCGGGAGTGGCGCCCTTTACCAAAACGCCGGATTCCGCGAGGTCGGCTTTGTCTCTTTCGAAGAGCCTGTCCATTGCGGTCTGGTCGCCGGGTTTGAAATTCTCTTTATAACCCTGAACGGTTTGGAAAATCTCACCTTTGGTGAGACCACGCTTGGTGACAAGCAGAGCGCAAGTTAGGTTGAACAGGCGCTCTGACTTGTCAATTTTCTCAGCCATAGCTCCCCCGAACCTTTTTTACCTAAGTTAGTTAGCGCCCAGAATGTCGATAACGAAAATCAGGGTCGAACCTGCGGGGATTGAACCGGTGGCCTGGTTTTGGTAGGCATCCTTAGGAGGCATTACCGCAACCACCTGAGATCCAACAGTCTGGCCTTCAATGGCCTTGATGAATCCAGGGATCAGCGCACCCTTTTTGAGGGCAAACTGGGCAGGGGTTCCCTTATCCCAGCTGCTGTCGAACATGTTGTGAGTTGGGCTCCAGACAAAACCGCTGTAGTGCACGGTAACCGTTTGACCCAACTTGACTTGTGCGCCGCGGCCCTTAATCAAAGTTTCCGCCTGGAATTCCTTTGGCGCACTCGCAACACTCCAGTCCTGCATTGTTAGACCAGGCTGGCCATTAGGAGCAAGTGAAACCTGAGGAAAGCCGTCTTTAGGGAACTCGGCATCGCCGTTAGCGCGAGGTAGGAACACCTTAAGCAACTTGATAACAAAGACGATGGAGTCGTGGGCGTTGATACCTAGTTGAGGGATTGGCTTGTTGCCGTGGCCTTCTTTGGAATCAAAGATGATTGCCACGGTTGAACCTTGGCGCGCGCCAGTTAGAGCGTGGCAAAAGTTGGTGGCTGTTTTGTCGACTGGGTTGGCGATCAGCTGGGTTGCAAAGTCGGTGCCATTCCACTTGGAGCTTTGGAAGCTCTTGCCGGTAGCAGCGTTGAATCCCATGTACTCGAAGTCGAGCATCTCTCCGCCGGTAAAGATCGGACCGTTTCCTTCATCCACAATCGCAGACTGGGACTTTGGCGCAGAAAGTGGTGTTGGAAAGTTGACGGAAGGCGCAGCATTCTTGTGAAGAGTTACTTTGATTTGGTCTGCTACAGGTCCCGGATTGAACGGCTCGCATAGGCTCTTCACGCCTTGGTATGCAGCAGGCTGCTGCTGTGCGGAGGTTGAGCAACCTGCGAGTGAAATAGCGAGTGCGGCAACGGCTGCCAAGGAGATTAGTTTGCGCAAAACAAGAACCTTCGTTTCCAAAATTGTGTTTGTAGTTTAGTTGTTCTATCTAAAGTTCTTGACGTGCCTGGGCAGCTGTTTCGGCATTCCTGACGGTCTTTCGCAGTTTCTTGTCGCCAACCTGACGCTCCCCAAGATGGTCTGGATTCCAAACTGAGAGGTCTTCGTCGGTGAATTCGGGTTTGGTGCTCTTTTTGAAAACCGGCAGGACAGTCCCTGGAGCGAGTCGGCGTGCAGTTACTAGGAAACCGGTGTGACCAATCATTCGATGCTCGGGGCGAACCGCGAGACCCTGAAGGTGCCAGTCACGAACCATCGACTCGAAAGCCTCTGGTTCTGCAAAAAGTCCGCTTTTTCGAAGATCTTCGGTGAAGCGGGAAAGCTGAGTGACAGTTGCTACATAACCCATGATTAGTCCGCCCGCTGCAAGTGCGTTAGCGCAGGACTCAATACATTCCCAAGGTGCGAGCATGTCAAGAATCACTCTGTCCACGGTTCCATTTTGAATCTTGATAGGAAGTTGCTCCTGAAGGTCACCTAGGTGGATATCCCAGTTTTGAGGAGCCGCCCCAAAGTTGGTCGTTGCGTTTGCCTTGGCGATCTGGGCGAACTCTGGCCGGCGCTCGAAGGAATCGAGCCTTCCGCTAGGGCCAATTGCCCTCAGTAGATACATGCTTAGAGCACCGGATCCCACCCCAGCCTCGACAACACGTGCGCCGGGAAAAATATCACCCATGGTTACGATTAGCGCGGAGTCCTTGGGGTAAATGATGGCCGCGCCTCGTGGCATAGAGAGCACAAAATCGCTCAGCAACGGGCGGAATGCCAAGTACTCCACGCCGGCCTGGGTTCGAACCACGGAGCCTTCGGGCTGGCCAATAATGCTGTCGTGCTTTAGGTCGCCTCGGTGCGTGCCGAAGGCGGCTCCTTCCACCAACGTGATGGTGTTCAATCTGCCTTTGGGGCCGGTTAGTTGAACGCGATCTCCGGGGCGAAACGTTCCGGTTGGAAGAACTGGGTACTCGCTCATTTACTGTCCTTGAATCTCAGCGCCAAAACTTGGCTGAAAAAGTTGATTTAGATGGTGTGGCTCCACGCCGGCCAACGTCGGCCATATCACTCGGCCAGGCGCCTCGGGCAGCTCGATCACATTGGGAACCCCAACGGCGCGAGTTCCTGCTGCCTCGGCGGAAGTTAGCCCATTGATGGAATCCTCAAATGCCACGCATTCCTGAGGTGACAGGCCCAATCGTTCAGCCGCAATTAGGTACGCCTCCGGATGTGGCTTGCCGTTGACAACGTCGTCTCCGGCAACAACGAAATCAAATACCGGAAATCCGGTTTGGTCATGAACTGCCTGTTGAACAGCCAGAGCCATGCGGCGCATTGACATAGTTACTATCACCTGGGGAACTCCATGCAGGTGCAACTCTCTTACTAGTTCGAGAGCCCCCGGTCGCCAGGGAACTTCCCGTTCTAATTCCGCCATAACCACTGCGGTCAGCTCATCGATGATTTCTTCGACGCTGCGATCAGTAATTTTCATGCGCTCCCGCATGATCCGACCTGATTCATACAAACTCAACCCCACCAATGCAAGGCCGTCTTCGTGTGTCCATTTTCCTGGGTAGCGAGCAGCAAGAGCCGATTCGCCCTTCATCCAGTACTGTTCGGTGTCTACCAGCGTTCCGTCTAAGTCCCACAGGACAGCAGATGCAATAAGGGCGCTAGACATAATGATTCGAGTTTACCTTTGACCACTTGCTTTAGAGTTAAACCAGAGTTCGCGCGCAGAAAGTATGACTTTGAATCCACTCCCAATATTCGCTCAGCGCACCCTCATCGTTGCCTTCGAAGGCTGGAATGACGCTGCAGAGGCCGCCACTCAGGCTGTGAAACTAATCGCCGAAGAAATTCAGGCGGAACCGGTACAGAGCATCGATCCCGAGGAATACTGCGAATTCCACTACGCCCGCCCACAGGTGTACTTCGACGAAGCCGGAGAACGTCAGATCCGTTGGCCGGCCACAGAACTTTTAGTCCCGGGAGCGGAGGCTATCGCCAAGCGCCCAGAGGTCGGAAACCTGTATCTAATGTTGGGAATCGAGCCATCGCTAAGGTGGCGGGCCTTCACATCGGAAGTCCTGGAGATTATCGAGGATCGCGACATCCAGGCTGTGGTCTTTGTGGGTGCCATGATCGCCGACGTCCCGCACAGTAGGCCGATACAAATACTGACTTTTAGCCAGCACGAAGATGTTCGACTGCAGTTCGACTTGGAAAAGAGTGACTACGAAGGACCGGTTGGAATCCTCAGCGTTATCAGTCAGTCACTAGAAGAACTCAACGTGCCCACGGTGAGTTTGTGGGCTCAGGTGCCAGCATATGTTCACCAGAGTCCCTCGCCAAAGGTAACTTTGGCCCTGCTCACCGAGCTAGAGCGTTTCCTTCGGTTGCAGTTCGACCACGGCACCCTGGCTACAGATGCATTTGCATGGGAGCGCGGCATCGATGAGATTGCCGAGGGCGATGAAGAGATGACTGGTTACATTCAACAGCTCGAGAAAACCCGCGATGAGCTGCAGCAGACCGAGGGAAGCGGCGACTTACTAGCCAGCGAATTCGAAAAGTTTTTGCAGCAGAGCGCTCCCGGCGACATGAAAGCCACTGAAAATCCAGCGAGTTTAGACGCCCCTGACGAATCGTCCGAAGGCGAATAAAAAGCCTAGTTACTCCTGGTCGCCTTCTGGCAATTCGAACGGTAGGTACTCGCCGTAGGCCTCTTCTAAGGCTTCTTCGTAGCTTAGAAATGCGTCTTCTAGCTGGAAATATGCTTGCTCCACCGAAAGATCCTCGGGTCCGCGCTTTGCGGCCGATGCCTCTAAATGTTTCTCGAGGGCGGCTATTAGTTGCTGCAGTGCGTTACGCGGTTCTTGGGCCATAACTTCACGCTACCCCACATTTCTGGTAGTCTCTAGAGGTTGCCCGTATGTCTAAAAAACATTTACGGTTCACCTGTCCGGGTGGCGGAATGGCAGACGCGCTAGCTTGAGGTGCTAGTCCTCTTATGAGGGTGTGGGTTCAAGTCCCATTTCGGACACGTTTGCTTGAGACAGCTGACAGATGCTCCTGGATTTATCTGGGTAGCATCGGAAAACCCCAGACCCTTCCACGGTCTGGGGTTTTCACTTTTAACGATTCGAGAGTAGCCGGGCTGCCCTTGGCACTCAGAGCAGCACTGTCCTTTACTTTTGCTTGAAAAGCGCCGTCTTGGTGAGCGCTGCGAATAGCCAGCGATTCCAAATCCAGGCAAGAAGCACCACGCCGGCAAAGCTGGTGAAGAGCGAACCCGCTAGGTCGTTCACATAGTGCACGCCTACGTAAAGTCGCGCCCAACCCATGGCGATAGAGCTCAAAATCCAGAATGCCAGCATTAGGTTTTTAGCTTTGGTGTGCTTGGTCAGTAGGTAAAGTGCGTAGCCGATCGCCAATGCAAAGCACAGGTGACCGCTGGGAAAAGCGCTGTCGATTTCCTTTGGCAGTAGGCCATGATTCAGCAGTGTTGAGGCGTCTGGTCTCGGCTCGTTGAAGGAGAGCTTGAAAACCTCGGCCGGCAACCAGCCAGCTCCAACAATGGCAAGGAATCCGAACGCATCGATGCGCGATTTGGTGACCACCCAGATAACACCAGCCAAAACCAGAATCAGGACAATCGCCCACTTGGGGCTGTAAATGTCGGAGGCAAAAACCGCCAGCTTGTTCAGTATCGAGCCACCGTTGGCGTTGATGGCTTTATCCAACTCAAATTCGCTGGCAAGCAAAGCCGAGTTGGTTCCCGCGATTCCACTGCCAAGCGCCAAGGCCAGTGAAATAAGCACCCAGGCAAGCCAGCCTTTTGGTAGCGGCAGCTCGGTTAATAGGGCTTTTTTAGACATAGAGGTCCTAACTAGGATTTTCAGAAAAAGTCTATGCCTAGCGCTATCCAACCGCTGGGTGACAGGCGTAGAGGGTAACTTTTTGTGGCACTTTATAGTCTTTTTGGCAGTTCGCCTTGACCCAGGCTTTGATTTTGCCCGACTGCCAAAAGCCGAATTGTTTACTGTCGCCTTTGAAGTGGTTGGTTAGAACCTGGTTGATTTCACCCCTGGCCACCATTTGCTTGAATTGCGTCAAAGTTGGGATCGGGTCGGCGCCATTAAAGCCACCGATGGGCAACACTAGGCGATTGGACTGCAGTATGTATGAAGCCGCACCATCAACTCCGAAAGCTACGACCATGAACTTGGAATGGTTTTGATTGGCGATTAGGTACTTGATCAGCTTTCCGTGCGATAAAGCCGGTTCGGTTGCACCGCCTAATTGGACCCCCGAATTATTTGTGTGGGTGCTCTTGTGAGCGAATTCGGTGTTGTAGGTGTCGGCAGGGCCAGCAATGGGGTTCACATAGCTTGGATGGTTCATAGCGTCTAGCGACCACGCCAGCGGGGTGAGTGAAACAGCTAAAACGGCTACTAGAGCATTGGTACGCCTGAAGACTGGTTTCGCTGGTGCAGCAAACAGGATGATCACAAAGAGCAGAGCAAAACCGAGTTGCAGAAACGGTAGAACTGGTAGGTATTTAGGGTTTGCGGCTAGGACAACCAAACTGAAGGCAGCCGTTGCCAAAACCATGCCAGAAGACCATACTTTGGCTCTGGTTTGGGCGGCTTCCCTTAGGGCGGTTGAAACCAATAAAACCATTGGAATAGCCATGGTTGCGGTGTAGAACTGGTGCATTCCAGAAACGGCACTGAACATGACCAAAGCTGTTGCGAACCAGGTGGCAAAAAGAATCACGTGCGGCAGGTGTCGCTTGATGACCAGCAGGAAAATAATTGCGATCACGGTGGCGGGTATCAGCCAGCTGATCTGCCCGATTATTTGGTGATAAAAGAAGCGATATACCGATGGTTTTCCGGAGAACGGTGGGGTGAAAGTTTTGAAGCTTATAAGTGAGTTTTTCACCTCACCGGTCATTTGGCCGCCGGTATTGAAACGTCCGATTCCGTTGTAACCGAAGACCATCTCCCAGGGATTGTTGTGCAGAGTGTTGCCGATGTAGGGTCTGCGGCTTGCGGGTATCAGCCAAACCGCGGTAATCCAAGCGACCGAGACCACGATCGAGGCAGCACCCGCAAGTAGGAGGTCAACAAACTTTTTGAGCCAGGGTCTATTGGTGAATAACCAGGCCAGTGCCAGCGCGGGCCAAACTGCCCATGCCACGATCATGTAGCTCTGGAAGGCCAAGCCGATTGCTAATCCGGAGTAAATCAGGTGTTTGCGACTTTGGGTTTGCAAAGCGACAGTCATGCAGTAGGCAGCGATGGTCATGCTCAGCAGGAAGAAACTCAGCGGTTGATTAGACCGAGCAACTGCTACGACCACGGGTGTGGTTGCAAGTAATCCACCTGCCAGTAACCCGAACCAAACGCCACCCAAGCGTTTTGCGGTGTAGGCAATCACAATCACAGCGAGAACTGTGGCGACACCGTTGGGTGCGACTACTGACCTGTTGTGGAAACCGAATAGTTTTACAAGGATGGCAGGCACCCAGTAGCTTCCAGGGATTTTGTCGAGGCCGAGCATGGCGGCCGGATCTAAAGCACCAAAGAAGAAGTTGTGCCAATTGCGGCTCATGCTGGTAGCCAAGACCGCGTAGTAACCGGATCGCTCAGCCAGTTCAAGTTTGAAAAAAACGTTAAATGCGGTCAGACCAGAAATTGCTACAAGGCCAATCCCCCACAACCATTGCATTTTTCTTAGCATTGCCCCAGTTTTAGCCTGTTACCTGTGAGCAACCTTGAGTTTTGAGTTTGCCTAAGAACCTAACGCACAAACTCGTACAGGTCTTCGGCGCCAATTGGGGTTTGTTTAGACTTCAAAAAACCGACGCCGGCCAGCAGTTCGGTTACCTGAGTCACTTGGGCTGCGTCTTTGATTCGATTCGAGAGCAACCAAACCCTCTTTGAACCAACCAGCTTTTTCAACACTTCTGAAAGTGGCTTTCGCTCGGGATAAAGGCCGGCAACGCTGTGTTTTGTGCTGTTGCGAGTGATGTCTTGTAGACCCTGGAATGCTCTGGGATAGCCCAGCGAAATTCTGCTCACCGAAGGAGAACGCTCCCCAAAGTCCGCATACAAGATGGTGTCGCCTGGTTTGGTTTTCTGGGCTACTACCTTGGCTACCTGAGCCCAGTTAGTTGGCTTTCCCTGAATTCCACGAAAGTCAAAGTAAGGCAAGAGAAACAGGGCCAAGATGAGCACGAGCGAGATCCAGCCCACGAGCCGAGGCATGAGCTTATCCAATGCCAACGCAAGCAGAAGGACAACCATGGGTGTTGCAAAGGTGAAGTAACGGGAATCGTAGATCGACGAACCCAGAAGCGAGTAGCCGACAACTACTGCCGGTGGTAAAACGGCGCAGAGAGTCCAAAGTTGAATCATCCGGTCTTCAAGGACTGTCGTCGATTGTCTCCTAGCCCCTAGTGCGAGGGCAATAATCAGGCCGGTAGCCAAGAGGGCAACAGTATCGGAGCCCAAAAAGTTTTGCCCAACCAGGATCTCGCCGATGGTGCGAATCGAAACTTTGGGTAACCAGGCCACCTGACCGTGTTCGATACCGGCCCAGACAGTCACAAATAAACCAATACCTAAACCGGTAAAAAGCCCCCACCACCACCGCCTTGGGATTACCCTTTGGCTCAGCCTTAACCAAAGTCCGTGCGTGAGAGCCAAAAGGATTACATAGACAAAAAGGTTGATTCCAAGCCCAAGAGCCAAACCATAGGCAATCCAAAGCTTCGAACGCCCGCTGTGGTTCAGCACAAAAGCATCGATGAAAAATAGGCAAATCAGGGCGCCCACCAGAGCACTAAATGCATACGACCGCCCTTCGGTTGCAGCCCAGGACAGGCGTGGCATGAAAGTTGCAATCGCCAAGGCCCACCAGGCAAGGCGCTCGCCGGAAACCTTTTTGGCGATCAACCAAATAACAGCGCTGGTTGCTGTGATAGCAAGGGCGCTAGGCAACCGAAGCCAGAAAGGGTTAAAACCAAACGCCTGCCCCCAAAAGTGCATGAACAAGTAGTAGGTTCCGTGAACCATGTCGATCTTCTGCAGTAATACCCAGAGAGCGGATAGCGGCCTGGAAGCGGCCGAAATGGTAGCTATCTCATCTGCCCACAGCGATGGGGTTGCAATCCCCCAGCATTGGATCAAGAACACACCGACCAGTGAAATCGCCAGGGTGGCG